>NZ_RZRQ01000656.1:0-1326 GCF_003997785.1 Mesorhizobium sp. M7D.F.Ca.US.004.01.2.1
GCGCGTCACGTTTGAACGGATTCAGGCGACGCGCTTTAGCTCTTTGTTTTTATGCATGTCGTTCTCCCAAAACCGGGGCCACTTTTGGGCGACATGCATTAGGCGGCCGAAGCATTGGCAAAAGGGCCGGACCGCGCTATCCAACCGGAGGGGGCCGCGGTCAAAACCGAGGAAACATCAGATGAAACGTCTAGCCATCTTGACTGCTGTCGCGTCCGTGCTTTTTGCCGACGTCGCCAGCGCCCAATACAATGACGAGCCCGCCTGCATGATGTTCGAGCACGCGAATTTTCGCGGGCGGTCCATCGGTATGGGGCCTGACGATTCCGTAAACTTTCGTGGCGGCCAGTTCTGGAACGACCGTGTGTCGTCGGTGATCGTGCGCCGCGGCTGCACGCTCGTTGCCTATGAGGACTCCCGGATGGGCGGCCGTTCCATCGAGATCAGGCGCAGGATCCGCGATTTTGGTGGCAGCGACTGGAACGACCGCATCTCTTCGGCGGAGTGCTATTGCAACGACTACTGAAGGCCATGTTGGGTTTCTGACAGCACGCACCCGTTTTCGGGACGGGCCGCCGATCGAGCTGCCTTCACCGGCCGGGCCGGCCGGGTGCCTCACCAAGCTGTTCATTGACAAGCTGACTGGCGTCTGTGAGACAGTTTCCTCAGCGAAAACAAAAGGGGAACTGACATGACCAGGATCGCCGTTCTTGCTGCAACATTGACACTTGCCGCCGGCTTGTCCGCACCGGCGATGGCCGCCACTTCAGTCACCATCGGCATCAGCGGCTGGACCGGCTTCGCGCCGCTGACGCTTGCCAAGCAGGCGGGCATCTTCGAGAAGCACGGCCTCGACGTGACCTTGAAGAAGGTGCCGCAGGCGAGCCGGCCGCTCGCCATCGCCAGCGGCGACCTGCAATGCGCGGCCACCACGGTCGAGACCTGGCTGGTGTGGAACACCAGTGGCGTCACCACCAAGCAGATATTCCAGCTTGACAAATCCTATGGCGCCGACGGCATCGTCGCCCGCAACGACATCAAGACCGTCGCCGATCTCAAGGGCAAGAATGTCGCGTCCTCGGCACCGGGCACGTCGCCCTATTTCATGCTCGCCTGGGTGCTGAACAAGGCCGGCATGTCGACCAAGGACGTCACCGTCGTCAATCTGGAGCCGGACGCGGCGGCGCAGGCCTTCCTCGCCGGGCAGAATGATGCCGCCGTCACCTATGAGCCGTTCATCTCGGCGGTGCGCGACAAGTCCGACCAGGGCCATATCCTGGCGACGACGCTCGACTATCCGATGGTGCTCGACACGGTCGGCTGCTG
>NZ_RZRQ01000657.1:0-1299 GCF_003997785.1 Mesorhizobium sp. M7D.F.Ca.US.004.01.2.1
CAGGTAGGGAATGGCGTGATCGAACTGTACGGCAGCGCCTTCCGAATAGATGCCGCCGGAAGCCAGCACGATATAGACCTTCTTGCCGGTGACGAGGCCCTTGGGGCCGTTCTCGCCATAGGCAAAGCTCTTGCCGGAACGGGCGATGTGATCGACCCAGGACTTCAGCGTCGAAGAGATGTTGAAGTTGATGAAGCCGGTGGCGAGGATCACCGTATCAGCGGCGAACAGTTCGTCGAGCGCGACGTCGGAGACGCCGACGACTTCAGCCTGGCGGGGCGTGCGGGCTTCGACAGGCGTGTAGATGCCGCTGGCATAATCGGCGTCGATATGCGGCAGCGGGTTGGCGACGAGGTCGCGCACGACAAGCGTGTTCGACGGGTCGGCGGCAAGCAGCTTCTCGGCGAATTCGGTGGCGATGCGGGTTGAGTGCGAGGCAGCGCCGCGCGGGCTCGACGTTACAAGAAGAATGGACATAGCGGGTCTCTCCAGTGGAATTGAATTGTCCCGCCACATATGGGGCTATCGACCCATTCGATAAACTGGTATATTTTCTATACGATCCATCAATAAAATAGATACAGCAATGCAGCCGAACCCGACGCTCGACCAACTTCAGATATTTGTGACGGTCGCTGAAGCCGGCAGTTTCTCGGCCGCCGGCCGCAAGCTCAACCGGGCGCAGTCCGTTATCAGCTATGGCATCGCCAATCTCGAGGCGCAGCTTGGACTGAAGCTGTTCGAGCGCGAGGGCACGCGCGAGCCGCAACTGACCGAGATCGGCCGGGCGATGCTGGAGGACGCGCGGCGCATGGTCGGCGTGCTGCAGCGCATGCGCTCGCGGGTCGATGGCCACCATCACGGGCTGGAGGCGGAAGTGGCGCTGTCGGTCGATGCGTCGCTGCCTTCGCCGGTGCTGGTGCGGGTGCTGAAGGCATTCGAGGCGCAGTTTCCGACAGTGATGCTGCGCCTGCATATCGGCTCGCTCGGCCTTATCCCGGATCACGTCGTCAACGGACAGGCCGATCTCGGCATTGGCGGCTTGCTGGGCGAGGTCGACGTGCATCTTGTGCGCATCGGCTTCATGTCGATCGTGCTGGCTGCCGCGCCCAGCCATCCGCTGGCGCTGCTGCCGAAGCCGGTGGCGCTCGAGGATGCGCGTGAACACACCCAGCTCGTCGTCACCGACCAGTCCGAGCGTACCAAGGGACGCGACTTCGGTGTCTTCGCCTACCGCACCTGGCGGCTGACGGATGTGCGCACCAAGCATATTCTGATGCGCGAGGGGCTGGGCTGGGG
>NZ_RZRQ01000658.1:0-1271 GCF_003997785.1 Mesorhizobium sp. M7D.F.Ca.US.004.01.2.1
GCGCCGTCCCTGGCAACGTAAGTTTCGTACCAATCAACCACTCAGGACCAAAACGGAATACGCTCCCTCGATTATTCCTTCTGCAGGGGAGGGTGAGCCCATGGACGGACGGGCAACTGCATCGATTGTCCTTCTAGAAGATGAGGCGCTGATCGCCCTAGACATCGCAGATCAGCTTCAGAATGCCGGGTTCGCGATTGCCGAAACCTTCTCGTCATGTGCCGCTGCACTTGAATGGCTATCGGTCCATACGCCAGATCTAGCAATCCTGGATATCCAGCTGCGCGATGGTGACTGCGAAGAGGTCGCCAAGGCGCTCCACGAGCGCAAGGTTCCGTTCGTGGTCCACTCCGGCATGTTGCCTGGCGACAGTCATTCTTCGATTTTCCTCAAGGGGAAGTGGATCACCAAACCCAGCACGCCGGAAGACCTGACCAAGGCTGTTAGAGCGTTGTTGGCTAGCCGCAGAGCTCTGAAAGCACGCCCGCAACGTGAGCGTCCGACAGGCGGGCACAACCCTGGCAGGACAGCGGCAGGAGCAGACACACGGTTGCAGGCGATATCCCAGCGAGACGATTGAAGATGCTGGTTGAACAGTACGTGGAGGCCCGAAAAAAACACCATGACGTCGTTTCGACTTCGACCGCCGGCGCGGCGATCCGCGCGGCCCTGCCGAACTGTCCGGTGTCCGGAAGAGCCCTTGATGACGTGATTGCCACCTGCGCTGTCGCCGACGGCCTTGGCGTCCGGTTCGACAGATTGGAGGGCAAGGAAAACCCGCCCTCATAGGTCGTCCGCGCAAGCGTCGAGGGGCCGATGCCCGGATATCCCCGGTTGGTACGTTTCCGACGCTATGCACGAGCTGACGCGCCCTTAGATATGCGAGTAGCCGGAGTGAGCATGAGATATTTCTTCCATATCCGAAACGAGGACGGGCGCCTTGCGAAAGACCCGGAGGGTCAGGAGTTTGCGGATTTGTCGGAAGTCGAGGATCACGCGATGGCCTCCGCCAAGGAAATACTGGCGGAAGGACTGCTCGCTGGAAAACCGGTACGATCAGGCGTGGGCTTTGAAATCTGTGATGAAAATCAGATTTTGATGTTGCGGTTTCCCTTTTCGGAAGCAGCTGAAAAGCCCGGCGCGCAACCGTAATGCTTAAAGTGATTGGCCGCTGCGGCTGTGAGACCCCATATCTCAGCTATCGTTCGCACGTTTTCACGGGCGCGAACGGCTGGGAGATCACGAAGCTCTTGCCCTACAGAGGGCCGAGT
>NZ_RZRQ01000659.1:0-1271 GCF_003997785.1 Mesorhizobium sp. M7D.F.Ca.US.004.01.2.1
CGACCGGACTGGTCAACCCGACTAGGCGAGCAGAGGCTTGCGCAAGCCCGTTCCAGCGCTAAGTTCGGCGCCATCGAGAGAAGGAACCCATCGCGCATGATCACCGACACCGAAATCCAGACCGCCCTGCCCGCGCTTGGCCGAGGCAACGCCGCCGTCATCACCGGCGCCGCCAGCGGCATCGGTCTTGCGGCCGCCAAGCGGTTTGCGATGATGGGCATGAAGATCGTGCTGGCCGACATTGGCGGCGCGCGCCTTGACGACGCCGCGCGCGCCGTCTCTGCGATTGCTGGCGACGATGCCGTGCTTGCCGTCGCCGCCGACGTTTCGAAGGCGGATGAGGTGGACCGTCTCGCCGAACGGGCGTTCGGCGCCTTCGGCGACGTGTCGCTGCTGATGAACAATGCCGGCGTCGGCGACAATCCCGGAAAGCCCTGGGAAAACCGCGATGCCTGGAAACGGCTGCTGGACATCAATTTCTGGGGCGTCGTGCATGGCGTCGAGGCCTTCGCGCCGCACATGCTGGCCTCGGCCAGGCCTGGCCTGATCATCAACACCGGCTCCAAGCAAGGCATCACCACGCCGCCCGGCAACCTTGCCTACAATGTCTCCAAGGCCGGGGTGAAGACCTTCACCGAAGGCCTGGCGCATGCGCTGCGCAACGAGGCCGGCGGCCATGTCTCGGCCCATCTGCTGATCCCTGGCTTCACCTTCACCGGGCTGACCGAGGGCGCGACGGAAAAGCCGGCCGGCGCCTGGACCGGCGAACAGGTCGTTGATTTCATGTTGGAAGCCCTGACCAGGGGCGATTTCTACATCCTGTGCCCGGACAATGAGGCGGCGCGGCCGCTGGATGAAAAGCGCATGGCCTGGGCAATCGGCGACATCATCGAGAACCGCCCCGCTTTGTCGCGCTGGCATCCCGACTACAAGGAGCCTTTCGCCGCGTTCATGAAAGGCTGACCTTCAGGCCGCGTGCTTTTTCGGCCTGCGCTTCTGCGCCACGGCCTTCTTCGCCGCCATGGCGGCGATATGCTCGTCGTGCCGCTTGGCGGCACGCTCGCATTTGTCGCGGATCTCCTCGACTTCTGATTCAGTCAGGTGCTCGATGCCGATGAAGTGGTTGTGGCCGGCGCTGACCCGGATCAGTTCGTCGAGCTTGGCCTGGATCGCCGCACCGTCGCGATTCTGGGTGTTCTGGATCAGGAACACCATCAGGAAGGTGATGACGGTCGTGCCCGTGTTGATGACGAGCTGCCATGTGTCCGAAA
>NZ_RZRQ01000065.1:0-22573 GCF_003997785.1 Mesorhizobium sp. M7D.F.Ca.US.004.01.2.1
CTCACCCGGATTGCCATCCGAATTGCGAAGAGCAATTCGGGGCAATCCAACCTCTCCCCAAGGGGAGAGGAGGGAGCCGGCGATGATGCTCGTCTCTTCTCCCCTTGGGGAGAAGGTGGCCGCGAAGCGGTCGGATGAGGGGGCCTCCCAGCAAACGCGGGACGGAGGAAGATCACTGCCCCGCCGGGATCAGCCTGAAATCCGGCAATTCCCGCAGGACCAGCTCCGGGCCGGCCGGCGAATAGACGACGAAAAGCTGCATCGGCCCGTCACCGGTGTTGAGCGTCGAATGAAAGCGGCTTTCCGGCACGTAGATGGTGCAGCCGGGGCCGACCTTCTCGACCACCGGATTGCCCTTCTCGTCCTCGACCATCTGTTCGCCATGGCCTGAGATGACGAAGATGATTTCTTCCGCGCCCGGATGGTTGTGGCGCGTGTGGCCCTTGCCCGACGGCAGGTCGACGACCCCGCCGGAAAACCGGGTCGCGCCATTCACTTCAGGCGCCACCGTCAGCGCCAATTTTCCCCAGTCGAAGCCGAAGGCGCTGACGTCCTTCGGGTAGACAAATACCTTGCTCTTGTCGATCATCGTCTCATCCCTTCTCTTTCTTGGATGTGGTTTTCTGGCCGCTGAGCGTGACGGCTTTGAAATCGGCGGTCTGCTTGGCGATCGCCGCCTCGGCCGGCAGCCGTTCCATCGAGCTGGCGCCATAGAAGCCATGCAGGCCCTTGGCATGGGAGAGAATGTAGCGGGCGTCGTCGGGCATCGAGATCGGCCCGCCATGGCAAAGCAGGATGACGTCCTTGCGCACCGAGCGTGCCGCATTGGCAATGGCGTCGATCTCGAGAACGCAGTCGTCGAGCGACTTGGCCGAGGTGGCGCCGATCGAGCCGCCTGTCGTCACGCCCATATGGGCGACAACGATGTCGGCGCCGGCCTTGGTCATGGCGCGGGCCTCATCCGGGTTGAAGACATAGGGCGTGGTCAACAGGTCGAGCTTGTTCGCCTCGGCGATCATGTCGACCTCGAGCCCGAAGCCCATACCGGTCTCCTCGAAGCTCTGCCGCATCTGGCCGTCAAACAGGCCGATGGTGGGAAAATTCTGCACGCCGGAAAAGCCCATTGTCTTCAGCTCTGCCAGCAGCAGCGGCATGATGACGAAGGGATCGGTGCCGTTGACGCCGGCCAGCACCGGCGTCTTCTTGACCACCGGTAGCACCTCGTAGGCCATCTCCTTGACGATCTCGTTGGCGTTGCCATAGGCGAGCAGGCCGGCGGCCGAGCCGCGCCCGGCCATGCGGTAGCGGCCGGAATTGTAGATGATGATGAGGTCGATGCCGCCGGCCTCTTCGGCCTTGGCCGATAGGCCGGTGCCGGCGCCGCCGCCGACGATCGGCACGCCCTTGTCGATCATTCCCCGGAACCTCTTCAGTATGTCCTTACGCGGTATGGCGGGCATTTTTTGGGATCTCTCACTGTCTGGCGATGTCGAGGAAGGCCGATGTTGCCGCCTTTGCGAATTCCGGGTCGTTGATGTGGAGCGGAAGGCGCGTCACGCGCCGCAGGTCATTCGGCCTGATGGTGCGCTCGATGGCTTCGAAGAGAACAGCGTCGGCTTCCGGGTCGAAGAAGGCGCCGCCTTCGATGTCGAGCGCCGAGACGCCTTTTTCTGGAATGAGAAAATGCACCGGCCCCTCGCAGCGAGCGAGCCTGGTGCCGATCCATTCGCCGATCGCACGGCATTCCTGCGCCGTGGTGCGCATCAGCGTGACGTTGGGATTGTGCTCGTAGAACAGCCGGTCGCGATGGTGTTCCGGGATGGTCGAAGGCGCCCAGAAGTTCACCATGTCGAGCGCGCCGACCGAACCGACATAGGGCAGCCGGGTGCGGGCGATCGCGCCAAAACGGTCCTCGGTTGCCGGCAGGACGCCGCCGAACAGGAGATCGCAAACTTCGGTCGTGGTGATGTCGATGATCCCGGACAGCAGGCCGCTGTCGGCCAGCTTCTCCATGCTGCGGCCGCCAGTGCCGGTGGCGTGGAAGACCATGCAGTCGTAGGCAGAACGGAGCTGGTCGGCGATGGCCGTCACGCAAGGCGTGGTGACGCCGAACATGGTGAGGCCGATCGACGGCTTGCCGTCGGGCGGCGGCGCCGGGCTGGCCGCCATGCCTGATATGGCTCGGGCCGCGTTGTGCAAGACAACGCGGGAGAGCCGGTTCAGTCCGGCCATGTCGGTTACAGCGGGCATCATGATGATGTCGGAGACATCGACGTAGGGAGCGGTGTCGCCGGAGGCAAGCGTCGAGACCATGATCTTGGGCAGGCCGAGCGGCAGCGCGCGCATGCCCGACGTGATGATCGATGTGCCGCCGCCGCCGCCAATGCCGATCATCCCGCCGATATCATTGCGCGATTGAACGAAGCGGGCGAAGGCGACGCCCATTGCGGCAACCGCGGTGCCGCGGTCGTCGATATCAAGCACGGCGCCGCGACCGTCGGGGTGATGGCCGGCAATTTCCTTTGCGGTGATGTCGACGGGAATGGTTGCGTCGCGCGTCCCGACATCGACGCGGGACACCGCTGCGCCCGCAGCAGTGATCGCATCGGCCAGGAAGGCAAGTTCTTCGCCCTTGGTGTCGGCGGTGCCCACCACATAGATGCGCTTCATCGCGTTTCCCTGCCGGCTGTTTGCCCGGCCTTTCCGCAAGCGAAGGCCATTGCAATTTTTTGAGACGCGCGTATCGTATTGATATGGATGTCTCACGTCAACAATCCACGGCGAGCGACGACACTGAGCGAGGAAACGGCCAGGCGATAGAGCGCGGGCCGCGCGCACGCACGAAACGGCTGATGCTGGAGACAGCAACAAGGCTGATGCAGGCGGGCGTCACGCCCTCGGTCAGCGAGGTCGCCGAGGCGGCTGAGGTTTCCCGTGCCACTGCCTATCGTTATTTCCCGAGCCAGGCCGCGTTGGTGCAAGCGGTGGTCGACGAGGGACTGGGGCCAATCCTGACCTGGCAGTCGACCTCCGCCGATGCCGAGCGACGGGTCGCCGAGCTGTTCGACACGGCCATGCCGCGCATCGAGGCCTTCGAAGCCACGTTCAAGGCAGCGCTGAAGCTGTCGCTCGATCAATGGGCGCGGCGTCAGGCCGGCACGCTGGGTGGCGAGCCGGCTTTCACGCGCGGCCACCGCATCGACTTGCTGAAAGAGGCGATCGCGCCCCTCAAGGGCCGTTTGCCGCCGCGAGACTTCAAGCGGCTGGCGCAGGCGCTGTCGCTGATGTTCGGTGTCGAGGTGCTGATCGTGCTCAAGGATATATGGGGGCTGGACAGTCGCCGGACGATGTCGGTCGCGCAATGGGCGGCCGGGGCGCTGGTGCGTGCGGCGGTCGCGGAATCGATCGGCGACGAACACAGCATCGATCCGACGGCAGCCATGAAATAGCCCTATCTGGTTCGACCAGATTTGCATGTCGACTACTGATCTTAACCGCAGTGCGGGGTACCGGACAACACCCACGCGTATCACTGAGTAGGAAAATCTTGGTAAAACAGGCAGATAAAGCCGGAATCCGATAGCAATGGGCAAGTCGAGCTGCCAAGAAAGGGCTTGACGCGCATGCAGAATTGGTAATACCAGATCAGACAAGAAAAGCGGATCGAAAGTGAGGGCTGCGATCCATTTTCCGGCAGGGCGAGGAGGCTCGGAACCGGAAAGGTGCGATCACGGGAGGAACTACCAGGGCCGGCCCCGTTGCCGGCTCGCATGACAAGGTAGAATGCGCACAAGGGAGGAAATCATTATGCGCAAGTTAGTGACCAGCGTACTTGCTGGTATCGGCTTAACGCTTGCCTGCGGAACGTCCGTTTACGCGCAGGAAAAGTCACTCACCATCTTCTGGGCCGAATGGGATCCGGCCAACTATCTGCAGGAACTCGGCAACGAGTACGAGAAGGAAACCGGCGTCAAGATCACGGTGGAAACCACACCTTGGTCCGACTTCCAGACCAAGGCCTTCACCGAGTTCAACGCCCATGGCGACGCCTACGATCTGGTCGTTGGCGACTCGCAATGGCTCGGCGCCGGCTCGACCGGTGGCCACTATGTCGACCTGACAGACTTCTTCAAGAAGCATGACCTCGGCAATGTCATGGCACCGGCGACGGTGAAATATTACTCCGAGTATCCCGGCAACAGCGGCAAATACTGGGCAATCCCGCTCGAAGGCGATGCGGTCGGCTGGTCCTATCGCAAGGACTGGTTCGAGGATCCCAAGGAAAAGGAAGCCTTCAAGGCCAAGTATGGTTACGACCTCGACGTGCCGAAGGATTTCAAGGCACTGCGTGACATCGCCGAATTCTTCTACCGGCCGGATCAGAAGAAATACGGCATCGCCATCTATACCGACAACTCCTACGACGCGATGGCGATGGGCTTCGAGAACGCGCTGTTCTCCTATGGCGGCGATCTGGGCGACTATTCGACCTACAAGGTCGACGGCCATATCAACTCCGAGAAGGCCGTGGCGGCGCTCGACGCCTACAAGGAACTCTACAAGTTCACCCCTCCGGGCTGGGCCAAGTCGTTCTTTGTCGAAGACAACCAGGCGATCACCGAAAACCTGGCCGCGATGAGCATGAACTTCTTCGCGTTCTTCCCCTCGCTGATCAACGAGGCGTCGAACCCGAACGCCAAGAACACCGGCTTCTTCGCCAATCCTCCCGGCCCGAACGGCGATCAGTTCGCAGCGCTCGGCGGGCAAGGCATCTCCATCGTCTCCTACTCGCAGAAGCAGGAAGAGGCGACGAAGTTCCTGGAATGGTTCATCAAGGACGAGACCCAGAAGAAGTGGGCGGCACTCGGCGGCTACACCTGTAGTGCGGCCGTGCTGAAGTCGGCTGAATTCCAGAATGCCACGCCCTACAACAAGGCCTTCTATGAGACCATGTTCAAGGTGAAGGATTTCTGGGCGGTGCCGGAATATGCCGAACTGCTGCAGCAGCTCAACCAGCGCGTCTATCCTTACATGATCGGCGGCGAAGGCACCGCCAAGGAAACGCTGGACGCACTGGCTGCCGACTGGAACGCGACCTTCAAGAAGTACGGCCGCGGTCAATAATATCGTGTCTCACGGAGGGGGCGTTGGTGCCTCCTCCGTTTCTTTTTCTGCAAACGGGAGCAGGGTCTTGGCGACCACGATGATCACCACACTGGACAGGTCTTCAAGAGCGGCCGCACGCGGCCTCAGCGACATCTCGATCCGCAACCTCTTCATCATTCCGACGGTCCTGTTCCTGATCGTCTTCAACATCTTTCCGCTGATCTATTCGCTCGGCTATTCCTTCACCGATTTTAGAGCGTCGACCAACGCGCCGGCGAACTTCGTCGGGCTGCAGAACTATCGCGACCTGCTCAACGACCCGTTCGTGTGGAACAATTTCGCCATCACGGCCAAATACGTCATCGTCTCGGTCGCCGGCCAGTTGTTCGTCGGCTTCGGTGTGGCGATGCTGCTCAACCGTGACATTCCCTTGAAGGGATTGCTGACGACGCTGCTTTTGCTGCCGATGATGCTCTCGATGGCCGTCGTCGGCCTGTTCTGGAAACTGCTCTACGATCCGTCATGGGGGGTCATCAATTATTTCCTCGGGCTCGGCAACTTCGAGTGGCTCGCGGACCCCAAGATGGCGCTCTACGCCGTCGCGCTCACCGACATCTGGATGTGGTCGCCCTTCGTTATGTTGCTGTCGCTAGCCGGCCTCTCGGCGGTGCCGAAGCATCTCTACGAAGCCGCCGCGATCGATCGGGCCGGGCCGTTCTACACCTTCTTCCGCATCACGCTGCCACTGGTGGCGCCGATCCTGATGATCGCCGTCATCTTCCGTACCATGGAAGCGTTCAAGACATTCGATCTTGCCTACATCCTGACCAGCCAGCCGACAGCCGAGCTGATCTCGATCCGGCTCTACAAGATGGCGTTCCAGGAATGGCAGACTGGGCGCTCCTGCGCGCTCGCCTACATCGTGCTGATCATGGTGCTGGCCATCACCAACATCTACGTCAAATACCTCAACAAGGTGAAGGAGCGCTGAGATGGCCGCCGTCCGCACTTCTTCCGAAATCGGTCTCAATCGCGTCGCCATCGTCGCGGTGCTGGTGGTGACGATCATCTTCCTGGCGCCGATCTACTGGATCGCCTCGACGGCGTTCAAGCCGCGCAATCTCGCCACCACCATCCCACCGACGGTCGTCTTCCAGCCGGAAATATCGCCGTTCGTGAAGCTGTTCACCAAGCGCTCGCAAATGCGCAGCCCGCCGACACCGGAAGAGTATGCGGCCGCCCCGTGGTGGGAGCGCGTCGTCTTCGACGGCGGCGAGAAGATCGTACGCGACGGCAAAGGCCAGGTGCAGTGGTCGGGATATCCAAGCCGTTTCCTGAACTCGCTGATCATCGCCATCACCTCGACGGTGCTGGCGGTCGGCATGGGAACGTTCACCGCCTATGGCTTCTCGCGCTTCAAGGTGAAGGGAGAGGCGGATCTGCTCTTCTTCATCCTGTCGACGCGCATGCTGCCGCCGGTGGTGGTGGCGATCCCGATGTTCCTGATGTACCGGGCGGTCGGGCTCAACGATTCCCATATCGGGCTGATCATCCTCTACACCGCCTTCAACCTGTCCTTCTCGGTGTGGCTGATGAAGGGCTTCATGGACGAGATCCCGAAAGAGTATGAGGAGGCGGCCCTCGTCGACGGCTACACGCGCATGGAGGCCTTCTTCAAGATCGTGCTGCCAGAGGCCGCCACAGGTATCGCCGCCACCGCCGTGTTTTGCTTCATCACGGCGTGGAACGAGTATGCTTTCGCGCTGATCATGACCAACCGCCGCGCCCAGACGGCTCCGCCGTTCATCCCCAGCCAGGTCGGCTCCGGCCTGCCGGACTGGACGGTGATTGCCGCCGGAACCTTCCTGTTCCTGTTGCCGGTCGCGATCTTCACCTTCCTGCTTCGTAATCATCTGTTGCGCGGCATGTCCTTCGGAGCAATCCGCAAATGAGCTTTCGCGCCATCAATCAGAAGTATCTGGAGCCGGGTTCGCAGGTGCTGATGGTGCTCGGCATCATCGCGCTCTGCCAGCCCTGGAACCTGCTGTTGCATACCTACGGTCTGACCATCACCCTGATCGGCTTGATCGGCTTCAACATCACCTCGAAGATCGCGCCTGAGGAGAAGGCCGGCACCGGCCAGGTGCGAAATCCGGGAGCACAGCATTGACCCAGATCGAGCTTCGCGGCGTCCAGAAATTCTTCGGCGCCGTCCAGGTCATCAAGGACCTCAACCTGAAGATCAGCGACAACGAGTTCATCGTTCTGCTCGGCCAGTCGGGCTGCGGCAAGACGACGACGCTGCGCGCCATCGCCGGATTGGAGACGATCGACGAAGGCGACATCCTCATCGACGGCAAACCGATCCAGCATCTGAAGGCCGCCGACCGCGACATCGCAATGGTCTTCCAGTCATTCTCGCTCTATCCGCATATGAGCGTCTACGAGAACATCGCCTTCCCTTTGCGTGCCACGCGCAAGAGCAAGGCCGAGATCGAGCAGGAAGTGCGTTCGGTCGCCAAGACGCTGCAGATCAGCGAATTGCTCGACAAGAAGCCGTCGGCGCTTTCGGGCGGCGACATGCAGCGTGTGGCCATTGGCCGGGCGCTGGTGCGGCGGCCGAAGGCGATGCTGATGGATGAACCGATCGGCGCGCTCGACGCCAAGCTGCGCGAGGAGATGCGGGCGGAGATCAAGCGGCTTCATATCAAGCAGGGCTCGACGACCATCTATGTCACGCACGACCAGATCGAGGCGATGAGCCTCGCCGACCGCATCGTCATCATGCATGAAGGCGTGCTGCAGCAGGTCGGCTCGCCGGACGAGGTCTATTCGCGTCCGGCAAACCTGTTCGTGGCGCAATTCGTCGGCAGTCCGGTGATGAACGTCGCCGATGCGGCGGTGGCAGAGACCGCGTCCTCGGTCTCGGTGACGGTCGGCGGGGCTGCCGCCGGCTTCGAGTTCCCGCGGGCGCTGCTGTCGAAGCTCAATGGCCATGCCGGCGGCCAGCTGGCGCTCGGCATCCGGCCGGAAGGCGTGCTCATCCGCCGCGATGCGGCCGACGGGTTCCTGCCGGTCGAGACGCAGATCGTCGAGCCGCTTGGCTCCTTCGATATCGTCGACCTCAAGGTCGGCTCCAAGATGCTGCGCGCGCGCACCAAGAGCGGCTTCGTCAGCGGTCCCGGCGAGAAGGTGTTTGCCAGGATCGATCCGGCCCAGGCGCATTTCTTCGACACGGCAAGCGGCAAGTCGCTGGGGGTGAGACTCTGATGGCCCATATCCAGCTGAAAAACATCTCGAAGACCTTTGGCAACCACACCGCCTTGACCGGGCTCGATCTCGACATAGCCGATGGCGAGTTCTTCGTGCTGCTGGGCGAGACGGGCGCCGGCAAAACGACGACGCTGCGGTTGATCGCCGGGCTGGAAAAGCCCAGCGAAGGCCAGGTCTTCATCGATGGCGTCGACGTTGCCGACTGGGGTGCGGCCGAGCGTGACGTGGCGCTGGTGCTGCAGCAATATTCGCTCTATCCGCGCTACACGGTGCGCGAAAATCTCGAGTTCCCGCTGAAGCCGAAGATCCGCCGGCTGCCCGACGCCGAGATCAAGGATCGCGTCGACCGCGCCGCTCGCACGCTGAGGATCGAGCATCTGCTCGATCGCAAGACCGACAAGCTGTCCGGCGGCGAGATGCAGCGCGTCTCCATCGGCCGCGCCATCGTGCGCAAGCCGCGCGTGTTCCTGATGGATGAGCCGCTGTCGGCGCTCGACGCCAAGCTGCGCGAGGCGCTCCGCACGGAACTGAAGAACCTGCAGATGCAACTCGGCGCCACCTTCCTGTTCGTCACCCACGATCAGATCGAAGCGATGTCGATGGGCGACAAGGTCGGCGTGCTCAACCGTGGCCGTATCGTCCAGACCGGCACGCCATACGAGATCTACAACAACCCGCGCGACACCTATGTGGCGAGCTTCGTCGGCTCGCCGCCGATGAACCTCATCGACGGCAAGCTAGTCAACGGCCGCGCGGTGATGGCGCCGTTGAATTTCGAACTGCCTTTTTCGGGGGGTGCGAAGGCGAGTGCGGCGACCGATGGTCGCCCGCTCGTCTTCGGCATTCGTCCCGAGGACGTCTATCTCGAGAGCGGCGCGCCGGTCGAGGCGCGCGTCCACGATGTCGAGAACCATGGCGTCGAAAAGATCCTGACGCTGCGCGTCGGCGACGCGACGCTGCGTGCCACCGTGCCGGCCAGGACCGATGTCGCCATCGAGCAAGCGGTGCGCTTCGCCTGGAACCCGGACAAGGTGGTGCTATTCGACAAGGGCAGCGGCGTCAGCTTGCGGCACGCGTCATAGGCCCGCCTATTTCGGCAGGTAGGTTTCGTAGGGCGTGTCGTTGATCAGCAGGATCACGCATTCGGTGTCGGAGAGGCAGGCATCGTCATGCATCTCATTGGCCTTCTGGGTCCAGTAGGATCCCGGAGGCAGTTCGACCTTGGTCGCCTCGCCGCCATCCATCTGCCAGTGCGCCCACAGGCCCTGGATGACCACTGCGCGGTAGTCGGCTGTGTGCGCGTGAACCGGCGCGCGCCAGTTGCCCGGGACTTTCAGCAACGTTCCCGCCGGGCCCTTGGCCCTTTCGCCCCATAGCGGCCCGAGGCGCTGCGGCTGGTCCGGTGCCTCGGCGACATAGGGGATCTTGTCGGTCGGCAGGTAGCTGTCCTCCAGGGCAAAGGCGCGCCCGGAGGCCACGAGCATGGCGGCGAACGCCAGGACCTTCAGATGATTTGGCATAGGTTCTCCTCTCGGGCCGACTTGCCGCCGACCTCTCACTTGCTTGGCAATGGCAAGCTATTGCATGCAACCGGCCCGGCAATGACATTGCGTCCGGAAGGCTTGGCAATTCATCCAAATCCGGCAATCCACGGCAGCCGGGCCGGGATGGTCTCAGCGGTCTTCGGAGGTGCCGTCGACGGTGCGCAGATGGCTGGGCGCGATGCCGACGATCCGCTTGAATGCCCGACTGAACGACGCTTCGGAATCGTAGCCCAGCCTTGCGGCGACCGTCGAAACCCGCATCCGATCGTCGATCAGCCACTGTCGCGCCTGATGCATGCGCACAAGGGCAACATATCTTGCCGGCGTCTCGCCAACGATGGCCGTGAACCGTTCGGCGAAGGCCGAACGCGAGGCGCCCATCTCGTGGGCGAGCGCTTCGACGGTCCAGGTCTTCTCGGGCTGCAGATGAATGGCCGCCAGCACGCGGCCGATGTCCCGATCCCTGATCGCCGCGATCCAGCCGCTGGTGTCGTCGCCGCTGTTCTCTACCCATGAACGGATGATGCTTGCGGCCAGCACATCAGCCAGTCGCGCCAGCATGCCGCCGGAGCCGGCCCGATTCATGGTCACTTCGCCAGCCATGGCTTCCAGCAGGTGTGGGATGCCGGGCTCACCCGCCATCAATTCCCCGGCGCGCATCATATCCGGCATCATGCCCAGCAAGGGGTGCGATCCGTCCAGGTTGAAGTGCATGCTGCCGCAAAACAGCAAGGTTTTCGGGCCCTGGCCTCCATTCGAGACACTGAAGACGTTGTCCTGCAAAGGCTCGACACTGTAGCGTTCGATCGGCACGGCAGGGATGCCTGGCGCGCTGGCAAGGACATGCTCGGGGCCGCGCGGCAAGAGCAATGCATCGCCGGCCTTCAGTTCAATCCATTCCCCGGATGGCGAAAACAGCCAGCATCCGCGGCGACCGATGAAGTGAAACCGCGCCGCCTTCTGAGCTGGAAACAACACCGCCCACGGCTCACCAAGTTCGCAGCGGCCGTAGTCGGCGCCATCAAGCCGCAATCCGCGCAACATGTCGGTCAGCGGACCGCCTGGGGCCGGCAAGATAGTCTTGGAAGAGGTGAAAACCATGCCGATTTCTAGCTTGGAATCACCAGCCCGTCACGGCCTCCATGCGTTAGTTGGCTTGACGGATATCAGCCTGTTCCTCGGCGCGTAGGTGGCTGGGCGCCGAGCCGATGACGCGCTTGAAGGCGCGACTGAAGGCGGCGTCCGATTCATAGCCGAGACGCGCGGCAACAACGGAGATCTTCATCCGGTCGCGGATCAGCCATTGTCGCGCCTGATGCATTCTGACCTGGGTGACATATTTTGCCGGCGTTTCGCCAACGATGGTGGCGAAGCGCTCGGCAAATCCCGATCGTGAGGCGCCCATCATTCGGGCCAGCGACTCGACGGTCCAGTCGTGGTTCGGTTCGAGATGGATGGCGGCCAGCACGCGGCCAATTTCGCGGTCCCTGACCGCGGCGATCCAGCCGGACGAGTCACCACAGCCGCGTTCGACCCATGAGCGGATGACGGTGGCGGCAAGCACGTCAGCCAGCCGCGCCAGGATGCCGCCGGAGCCGACGCGCTCCATCGTCACTTCACGCGCCATCGATTCCAAGAGATGCGGAATGCCGGGTTCGTAGGCTTCCAGCTCATGCGTGCGCATCACGTCCGGCATCATGCCGAGCAGGGGATGCAGGCCATCGAGATTGAAATACATGCTGGCGCAGAACAGCAGGGTTCCCGGCCGGCAACACTCCGACATGCCTTCGTTCGACATGCAGTAGACGTCCTTGCAGACCTCCTCGACTTCGTAGCCATGGATCGGCCAGGCCTGGGCGCCGGGTTCGCTGGCAAGCATATGGGCCGCACCGCGCGGCAGCAGGATCGCATCGCCTGCATTGAGCTCCACCCATTCGCCGGACGGCTGCTTCAGCCAGCAGCCTTTGCGGCCGATGAAATGAAACCGCGCCGCGGGCTGGGCCGGGAACTGGATGCCCCAAGGCTCCTTCAGTTCGAAGCGGCCGTATTCGACGCCATCGAGACGCAGGCCCCTCAAGATGTCGGTCAGCGGGTCGCCAGTGATTGGAATTTTGGACGAATGGTCAAACATGATGGGGTTTCTAGCATGGAAACTCCAGGCGGTCACTCCCTATGTTGCATTGCAGCCAAATGCTGCGCTGCAAACACATCGGAGACTGACCATGGCCGAACCCGCGACAGGCGTCATCGACGCCGCACTTTTGAACCCCGCAGATTCCGACGAACGAACCGAGCCGGCCTGGGGTGCCGTGGTCTCGCTGGCACTTGGGGTGTTCGGTCTGGTGACGGCGGAGTTCCTGCCCGCCAGCCTGCTGACGCCGATGGCGCGCGATCTCGGCGTCAGCGAAGGCGTTGCCGGGCAAGCGGTGACGGCCACCGCGATCGTCGCGGCGGTCGCCGCGCCGACCATGGCGATCATCACAAGGCGCATGGACCGCAGGCTGGTGATGTGGATGCTGACAGGGTTCCTGATCCTGTCCAACCTTCTGGCCACCTTCGCCTCGACGCTTACCGTGCTTCTGCTGGCCCGCGTCGTGCTCGGCGTTGCACTCGGCGGCTTCTGGGCGATGTCGGCGGCGATGGCGTTGCGGCTGGTGCCGATGCGGCTGATGCCGCGCGCCATGTCGATCATCCTGACGGGCGTTTCACTGGCGACCGTCACGGCCGCTCCAGTGGGCGCCTATGTCGGCGATATCTGGGGCTGGCGCACCGCGTTCATGATCGCGACAGTTGTCGCTGCGCTGGCGCTGCTGGTGCAGGTAGCCGCCATTCCGAAATTGCCGCCGGTGGGTGTGGCTAGCTTCCGCACCTTGCTCGACGTGCTGGAGCGTCCGTCGATCAGGGTCGCCCTGCTGGTCGTGCTGCTGGTCGCTTCCGGGCACTTTGCTGGCTTCACCTATGTCCGCCCCTTCCTCGAGAAGGTGCCCGTGCTCGACATCGAGACGATCTCGCTGGTGCTGCTGGCCTATGGCATAGGCGGCTTCTTCGGCAATGTCGCCGGCGGCATCCTGGCCGAACGCAGCCTCAAGGCAGCCGTTGCGCTGGCACCCCTGCTGATTGCGCTGGCCGCCGCCTCGATGCTGGTTTTCGGCGCTTCACCCACGGTCGCCGCTGCCGCTGTTGCGGTCTGGGGTTTTGCCTTCGGCGCGGTGCCGGTCGGGCTGCAGAGCTGGCTGGTGCGGGCCGCGCCCGATCAGGCCGAAAGCGCCGGCGGACTGATGGTGGCGACGTTCCAGGTGGCGATTGCGCTCGGCGCCGTCTTCGGCGGCCTGCTGGTCGACCATGCCGGCGTCGCCAGCGCCTTCGCCTATTGCGGCGCGGCGACGCTGCTGGCGGCCATCGTGGTGTTCCTGCGCGGCCCGAAGCGCGCCAAGTAGCCTGGGCGCAAATCAGGCTTCCCTGACACTGCGCGTCGGCCCGGGAACCATCACGGTTCTCGGGCCGACGCCGTTGTGATGGCAGCGACGAAGCGGTTCAGGCTGTCCTCGACATAGGCGGCCAGTTCGATCGCCGGGTCAAAGCTCCACCACAGCAACGAGCCTTGCCAATGCGAGGCCATCAGCAGGCCGATGTCGCGTGGCGGGTTGGGCGTTTCAGCAAAACAGGCTGCAAGTGCGTCGCACAGGAACGCCTTCCAGGCGGCACCGCGCGCCCTGAGCACCGCATCGCGCAGATCCTCGCGCAGCACAAGCAGGCCTTCGGCATAGGATTCGATGCCGCCATAGCCTTGCGACAGCGCCACCAACAGCGCGACCGCGCCGGTGGGGGTTCTGGGAACAGTGGCTGCCAGCGTCCTGGTGTTCTCGTCGAGACCGTCCCAGGCGTGCAGCAAGGTGCGCTGTTTCAGCTGCGCCTTGTTCTTGAAGCGCTGCACCAGCGTTGCACCGGAGAGACCACAAGCCTTTGCCAGGCGCTCGAAGGTGAGTGCTTCCGGACCATGCTCGTGGATCAACCGGTGCGCGGTCTCCAGCACCTGCTCGTCGGACTGGGTTTTTGGGCGAGTCATCTTGACATCCTGATATAACCGAATGATCATTTATATATGATGTAAGCAGCACAGACCAGCCCGTGTCTGATCGATGAGTGCGTTTTTGGGAGAGTTCAATGACGTTGCAAGGAAAAGTTGCCCTGGTCGCCGGTGGGACGCGCGGCGCCGGACGAGGCATAGCGGTCGAACTCGGCGCTGCCGGTGCCACAGTCTATGTCACCGGGCGCAGCACGCGCGCCCAACAATCCGAATATGCCCGGCCCGAAACCATCGAGGAAACTGCGGAACTGGTCTCGGCGAACGGAGGCAAGGGCATCGCCGTGCAGGTCGACCATCTGGTGGCCGATGATGTGCGCAGACTGGTTGAGCGCATCCGCAGTGAACAGGGCCGGCTCGACATACTGGTCAACGACATTTGGGGTGGCGAAAAGCTGTTCGAGTGGAACAAGCCGGTCTGGGACCACAATCTGGACAATGGTCTGCGCATGCTGCGGCTTGGCATCGACACGCATCTCATCACAGCACACCATGCGTTGCCGCTGCTGATCGAACGTCCGGGCGGGCTGCTCGTCGAAGTCACCGACGGCACGGCCGAATACAATGCCGACCACTACCGGCTGTCGCCCTTCTACGACCTTGCCAAGGTCGCGGTGACGCGCATGGCATGGGCGCACGCCAAGGATCTCGCAAAATACGACGCAACGTCTGTGTCGCTGACGCCCGGCTGGCTGCGTTCGGAGATGATGCTGGAAGCCTTTGGCGTGAGCGAGGACAATTGGCGCGACGCCACCGCTGAGGTGCCGCATTTCGTCATTTCCGAGACGCCACGCTTCGTCGGCCGCGCCGTTGCGGCTTTGGCGGCGGATGCGGATCGCTCGCGCTGGAACGGGCAGTCGCTGTCCAGCGGCGGGCTCGCGCAGGTCTACGGCTTTACCGACCTCGACGGCTCACGGCCCGACGCCTGGCGGTACGTTCCGGAGGTCCAGGATGCCGGCAAGCCCGCCGATGCGACGGGCTATCGATAGGTAATTTGATTCCTGCGCAATTCCGGACTGAAAACCGCTGCGCACTCTGGAATTGCTTCACGCCGAACGCCCGTCGAAATCGAAGACCGACAGGGTCGAGGGGTCGAGATCGGCCACGCAGTTGATGTTGATGTAGGCACTGCGTTCACGGCCTTCACGGACATCCTCCGCAAAGGGATGGATGCCGCAGGCCCGGCAGAACCGGTGTGCGATGGCATGGTTGCCGAATGTGTAGGTGCCGAGATCGTCGCCCCAGGCCAGGACCTGCAAGGTCCCGTGCGGGATGGCACACAGCAGGGCGCCCTTGCGCGAGCATATCGAGCAATTGCACCGCACGGCGCCGGTCAGTTCGGCCTTGAATTCTAAGGCGACTTTGCCGCAGTGGCAGCTGCCTTTGTAGAGCATAGGATTTCCTCGCATTCGACAGGGTGCAAAACTGCTTGCGCCGGGTTAAGTCTCGGCAAGCCATGCCTCAAGGACGTTCAAGGCGTCTGGAGTCCGACACCGAAAATGCAATCAGTCCGTGATCGACTGGAAATCATCCTCGCGCGGCTCGCTGCCCATGCGGGTGAAGAGCGCGTGTTCACGAAGCTCTATGCCGAAGCCGCGCGAGCGGCGGCTGATGCCAGCGATGCCCGCAAGCGGGCAGGGGTGAGGCTCGGGCCGCTCGACGGTACCATTGTCTCGATCAAGGATCTGTTCGATGTCGCCGGCGAACCAACCACGGCCGGCTCGCTGATGCGCAAGACCGCCGCGCCCGCCTCGCACGATGCCGCCGTCGTCAGCCGGCTGCGGCAGGCCGGCGCGGTCATCATCGGCAAGACCAACATGACCGAATTCGCCTTTACCGCGATCGGCGACAATCAGCATTTTGGCACGCCCGGCAATGCCGTTGACGCCAGTCGCATTCCGGGCGGCTCTTCCTCGGGCGCCGGCGTTTCCGTCGGCGAGGGGACGAGCGAGATATCGATCGGTTCCGACACCGGCGGTTCGATACGCATTCCGGCTTCACTCAATGGTGTTGTCGGCTTCAAGCCGACAGCGCGGCGCGTGCCGCTCGCCGGCGCGTTCCCACTGTCCGCCACGCTGGACTCGATCGGTCCGCTTGCCCGAACCGTTGCCCAGTGTGCCGCCGCCGCCGCCGTGATGGCCGGCGAGGTGCCGACCGCGCTGACGCCGATTGCCCTTGCAGGGCTTCGCATAGGCATTCCGCGCGGTGTCCTTTTCGAAGAAACGGAAGGTGAGGTCGTGGCAGCGTTTGAGCGCTGTCTTGGCAAGGCCGAACGGGCCGGCGCACAGACCGCGGATTTGTCGATCGATGATCTGCTTGCCGACATGCGCGCGGCCACCAAGCGTGGTTCGATCGCCGCGATGGAAGGGGCCGAAGTGCATGCCGACTGGCTGGCGACAGGGGCACCGGTGCCGGTCGACCCGCACGTCAGCGGGCCTTTGTCGCGGGCAGCAATGTTGCCAACCCCTATCTACATCAGGGCGCTGCGCCGTCGCACAGCGCTCGTCGCTGCGATGGATGAGCGGCTGGCATCGGTCGATGTGCTGGCCCTGCCGACCACACCGGTGACAGCGCCGACCATCGTCTCGATGACTGAAGATGCCGAACTGCGCGACCGTATTGAAGGCCTGCTGCTGCGCAACACGCAGGTCGCCAACCAGTTCGACCTTTGTGCGATTTCGCTACCGATGCAAGGCACGACGTTGCCGGCCGGATTGATGCTGGTGGCGCGCAGCGGGTATGACCGGCGCCTGCTGCGGATTGCGGCTGAAATAGAGGCGCTGCTTGGCGCGGGACCAGGGCTGAACTGACTATCAGTGCGACGAACAGTGCTTGCGTTCGCTGTCCTTGGCGGTCCGTATGATGCGGGTCGCGACCAGCCATGGCAGGCTGTACTCGTTGCCGGTGATGGTCTGGGTGCGGTGCTCGATCGAGCCCCTGACGACGATCTTTCCGCTGTAAAGCACGTCGGACTGATCGATTATCGCCTTGTCGGCCTGCGGCAATCCGCTGGCGTCGATCGACACGCCCTTGATGATCGTGCCGGTGGCAAGGTCGAGCGCGCTGTTCGACGGGCAGGGCGCCTTGAAGCAGCGCAGTCCGTTGTCGCAATAGACATAGCTGCTCTGGGCCGCGGCGAGTGCCGGCAAGGCGCAGATGGACGAGGCAATCAGAAATGCGAGGCGAAGACCGGACATGGCTCGCAACGTCGCGGAGAATTGGGGCGAAACCGCGATGCGCTATATGTCGAGAGGAAACCGCCTGCGGTAGTGATCGACCACTTCGGGGTTGCGTAGGTTGACCGGCAGTTTGCCCGCCAGCACCAGCAACGCCTCGCTTGCCGCGCCGACGCCCATGCGCATCATCGATTCCTCGGTAATGCCTGCCATATGCGGGGTGATGATGACGTTGTCGAAGCTGAAATAGGGATGATTTGACGGCAGCGGTTGCGTCGAGAAAACGTCTAGTGCTGCACCGCCGATGCGGCGTTTCTGCAAGGCCTCGATCAGCGCGTCGTCATCGACGACCGGCCCGCGCGACACGTTGATCAGCAGCGCGTTGGGCTTCATGCGGGCGATGCGCTCGCGGCTGATCAGGCCGCGCGTCTCCGGCGTCAGCGGGCAGCAGAGCACGATGATGTCGCTCTGCTCGACCAGCGCGTCGATCGACAGAAAGCCGACTTTTTCGGGCGCCGGCTGCATGCTGCGCGTCGTGGCCACCACTTTGAGGTCGAAACCATGCGCCGCGATATGGCCGACGGCCTGGCCGACGGCGCCAAGGCCGACGATGCCGATGGTCTTGCCGGCAAGTTCGATGTTGGAATTGGCGTGCTCGCGTCCGGCGAGCCAGCCTTTGGCGCGCAGGTCGCGGTCGACCCTGCGGAATTGCCGCAGCAGCGCAAGTGCGGTGAACATGACATGTTCGGCGACCGAGCGGGCATTGACCGCCGGCACGTTGGCCACCAGCACGCCGGCCGCAGCGGCTGCTTCCATCGGAATCATGTCGAGCCCGGCGCCGTGGCGGATCGCTGCCCGCAGCTTCCAAGCCCCTTCGAACAGTGCAGGCGGCAGTGGCGCGCGCACGATGACGATGTCGGCGTCTTTGGCCTCTCTGGTCAAGGTGGCAGGATCGAGCGCCGATGCGATGACGAGTTGACCAGCGCCGGCCAGCTTGGCTGAAGCGCGCGGGTGCAGCGGATGGGTCGACAGAATCTTCGGCACGGTCTGGGCCACGGTCAGGCCTTTTCGAGCGCGGGGCTTGGCGGCGCAACCGCCTTGCCGCCTTCGATCAGGCCCTTCCAGTAGCTCTCCGCCCCTTGCAGATGGGCGCTCATCAGCGCCTGGGCGAGATTGCCGTCGCGGCGCAGCAGCGCCTCGTAGATCTGCACGTGCTCGGCATGCGAGCGCACGCTGCGTTCGGGATCGTTGAAGTAGATCGGCAGGCGCTGTTCGCCCATCAGATAGTAGACGCTGCAGATGTTATGGAAGACGCTGTTCTTGGTGGCGCGCACGATCTCGAGATGAAACTCGCGGTCTTCCTTGGCGAGGCCTTCGCCGGCGGCGATGCGCTCCTCGGATGCCTTGAGGATCTCGCGCAGCCGTTCGAAATTCTCCTCGGTGGCGCGCGAGCAGGCAAGCTCGGCGGCCTTGATCTCATGGATCTTGCGCAGCTCGACCGTTTCATAGATCTGCAAGGGATCAAGCGGCAGGCCGGCGCGCGCGAACAATGCCAGCGCTTCGACACTGGCCTGCTTGGTGTCGATATAGATGCCGGACTTGGCCCGGCGCTCGACGATGCGCATGGCTTCGAGGATGGCCAACGCCTCGCGGATCTGGCCGCGGCTGACGCCGAAATGCTCCGCCAGCTCACGTTCCGACGGCGTGCGGCCGGTCTCGCTGTCCGAGTGGGAGAACAGATAGGCGGCGAGTTCCGCGAGGAGGTTCTTTTCTTTCATCGTCAACTGCGTTGCGCGTGCGCCTCCAGGAATCGCTCAGAAATGGTGAATCCCAATCCGGGCTTTTCCGGGATCGCTATCATACCGTCCTTTGCTTCGACAGTCTCTTCGATCAGATCGTGGATCATCGGGTTGGCGCCGAGCGAATATTCGACGGTAAAACTAGACGGCGAGGCGGCACAGACATGCAAGCCGGCGAAGAAGCAGGGTGCGCCGGCCCACAGATGCGGCGCAAAGCGCAAATTGAAGGCGCTGGCGATGGTGCCGATCTTCATCGCCTCGCTGATGCCACCGCAGAAGGCGGGATCGGGCTGGAAGATGTCAGCCGCTTTCAGCACAGCAAGGTCGCGGAAGGCATAGCGTGTCGCCTCGCTTTCGCCGGTGGCGATCGGAACGGAGCCTGATGCCCGCACTTCAGCCATGCCCGGCTTGTCGTCGGCGATGATAGGCTCCTCGAACCAGGCGAGATCCAGATCGTTGACTAGGTGGATGAAGCGCTTGGCTTCGGCCACCGTATAGGTGCCGTGCGCATCGACCATCAACTCGACATCGGGGCCGAGCGCCTGCCGTGCGGCGCGGACGCGCGTGGCGGACACATGTGCTGCGCCGTCCATGGCGCCAACCCGCATCTTCAGGGCCTTGAAGCCGCCCTTGGCGATGTAGGACTTCAACTGCTCGCCGATGGCGTCGGCGGCCGCCCAGCCGCCCGAGGCATAGGCCGGCATGCGATCGAGCTTGCGGCCACCGAGCAGCCGCCAGACCGGAACGCCAAGCGATTTGCCGAGGATGTCCCACAACGCGATGTCGACGGCGCTGATGGCGGCGATGCTCATGCCGCGCCGCGCCAGCTGCGGCATGGCGTGGCCGGCGCGCGCGGCGCTGTCGTGGCGCACGCCATTGTAGAGCATTTCCCAGATGACGCCGATGTCGGCCGGATCGCGGCCGATCAGCTGCGGCCCGACCTCGTGGTTCAGCATGTGGACAAGCGCACCGTAGCTGCCGGCGCTGCCGGCGGCGTTCTTGCCTTCGCCCCAGCCGACCAGCCCGTCATCGGTCTCGATGCGCAGGATGGCGGCGTCGAAGGTCGTCACCTGACCGAAGTCGCTGCGGTGTTGCCGAGCGGCTTCGATCGGGATGCGGACCCACCAGGCTTGGACGGTCTTGATGCGCATATTCTTCCCCAGCCCTGCCGCCGCCTGGCGGAAGGGCAAATTCCCCAACAGCAGTCGGCTACTTGATCAGCGGCAGCAACGTTTCAGCGTTGATGCGCATCTGGTCGGTGTAGAACTTTTCCGTGAGCACGCTGGAGCCGTGGTCCTGGATGAACTTCAGCTGTTCTGGCGAGATGTCGACCGGATTGCGCTCGACCATGTCGGGATAAGGTGCAGCCGGTGTCCGGTCGACGGGCGCGACGAACTCGTTGGTCAGCGCGCCATCGTAGCCGATCTCCCGCAAGGTGGCGACGATCCTCGGCCAGTCGATCTGGCCAAGGCCGGCGGCGAAACGGTTGTTGTCGGCGACGTGGAAATCGAACAGCCGCTTTCCGGCCTGCCGGATCGCGTCATAGACGTTAAATTCTTCCATGTGGATGTGGTAGGCATCGAGGCAGACGCCGCATTCAGGGCTGACCGCGTCAGCCAGCGCCAGGGCCTGGGCGCCGCGATTGAACAGATAGGTCTCGAAGCGGTTGAGCGGCTCGACCGCGATCTTGACGCCGACCTTCTTGGCATGGGTGAAGCATTCCCGGGTCGCATCGACAACCCACTTCCATTCCTCTTCCTCGGTGCCGTCGGGCACGACCTTGCCGACCGTCGCCGGAACCAGCGTGATGATCTCGCCGTCGAGTTCGCTGACCATGGTCAGCACGTCCTTGACATACTGAACGGAGCGCTCGCGCTGGCCCTGGTTTTTGGCCGCGAGGTTGCGCTCGCCCAGCATCAAGGTCACCGCGCCCCAGCAGCGGATGCCATGCTCCTTCAGCAGCGCGCGCGTCTCCTTGGTCTTGTATTGCTCGGGCTCGCCGGAAATCTCGATCGACTCATAGCCGAATTTCTTGATGCGCTTGAGCGTCGTCTCCAAGGGTTCCGCGCGCATCCAGTTGTGCGTCGAAAGATGCATGGTCTGTCCTTCCCAATTCGTCTCTATGGTTCGCCTGCGACATGCATCGCCAAAAGGCGACGCAAGGGTTCCTCCCCAAGGCATCCCCAGCCTTTTCTCGCAAACTGGTTCGACCAATTGGGCCTGAAAGGAGGTCTACAGCAAATTCTGCGGGACGGCAAGAAGCGTGGGAAGGCAACTTCCAATGCAGATTACTTCATTGATTATATTGATCTATATGCCTGGATTTCGCATGCCCAAAGAGGTTCGACGGTCCATTGCGAGGCTTGACCAAATTCCCATATTTGGTAATACCAGAATAGCGCGTACACAATGCGCTCGATCTGAAAAGACCAAAGTGGCTGGCCCTGCTTCCAATCGGCGCCATGCTCGGTCGCGAGAAAAATGAGGGAGGATGCCGATGCCGACGACAATGAAGGGCCCTGGACTGTTTCTGGCGCAGTTCGCGGGCGATGCCGCGCCGTTCAACTCGCTGGCGTCGATCACCAAATGGGCGGCTGGTCTCGGTTACAAGGGCGTGCAGATCCCGACTTGGGACGCGCGGCTGTTCGATCTCAAGAGAGCGGCCTCTTCCAAGGCCTATTGCGACGAGGTGAAGGGCATCTGCGCCGACGCCGGCGTCGAGATCACCGAACTGTCGACGCATCTGCAGGGGCAATTGGTGGCGGTGCATCCGGCCTATGACGCGCAATTCGACGGCTTTGCGCCGGCTTCGGTGCACAACAATCCAAAGGCGCGGCAGAAATGGGCGGTCGAGCAGATGAAGTTCGGCGCCAAGGCCTCGAAGAACCTTGGCCTGAAGGCCTCGGTGAGCTTTTCCGGAGCCTTAGCCTTCCCTTACCTCTACCCGTGGCCACAGCGGCCGGCCGGATTGATCGAGGAAGCGTTCGCCGAACTCGGCAAGCGCTGGAAGCCGATCCTCGACGTCTATGAGGACAATGGCGTCGATGTCGGCTACGAGGTCCATCCCGGCGAGGACGTGTTCGATGGCGCGACCTTCGAGATGTTCCTCGACGCGGTCGGCGGCCACAAGCGCTGCAACATCAACTACGATCCGTCGCACTTCCTGTTGCAGCAGCTCGACTATCTGGAATTCATCGACATCTATCACGAGCGCATCAAGGCGTTCCACGTCAAGGACGCCGAGTTCAACCCGACCGGCCGGCAAGGCGTCTATTCCGGCTATCAGAGCTGGACCAACCGCGCCGGCCGCTTCCGTTCGCTAGGTGACGGGCAGGTGGATTTCGGCGGCATCTTTTCCAAGCTGACACAGTACAATTATGATTCCTGGGCGGTGCTGGAATGGGAGTGCTGCCTGAAGCATCCGGAAGATGGCGCGGCCGAGGGCGCGCCTTTCATCCAGCATCACATCATCCGGGTGACGGAAAAGGCATTCGACGATTTCGCCGGCGGCGCTACGGACAAGAAAGTGCTGCGCGCCATGATGGGTATCTGACGCGGTGTTACCCTCCCCCTTGAGGGGAGGGGTCGATC
>NZ_RZRQ01000660.1:0-1269 GCF_003997785.1 Mesorhizobium sp. M7D.F.Ca.US.004.01.2.1
CCGGCTGGCTGATCCTCAAGACCGAGGGGGAGGTGCAGGCGGCGGCGCGCCGCCACGGCCGCATGTGTCTTGTCGGCGTCCTCGTCGGTATTGGCGTGGTCAGCATCTGGACCCCGTTCATGAGCCAGGCCATCGCCGCGCGCTGGTTCGCCTGGCCCAACATTCTGTATTTGGCACCGGTACCTGTCGCGACAGCGGCCGTCGCCTTCTTCACCTGGCGGGTACTGGGCAGTGCAAGTGAGACGAAGCCTTTCGTCGGCGCCATCGGCCTCTTTGTGCTTTCCTATGTCGGGATCGCCATCAGCCTCTTCCCGATGATCGTTCCCTACCATTTCACGCTCTGGGAATCGGCTTCTTCAGAACGCACCCAGGCTTTCCTGCTCGTCGGCACTCTTGTGTTGTTGCCAGTAATCCTGATGTACACCGGCTGGTCGTACTGGGTGTTCCGCGGCAAAGTCCGAGCAGATATCGGATACCATTGAATAGGTTTTTTCGGACGCTGACCGACACAGTTGCTCTCATATTTACATGGTATCTAACTGGCTCGTGCAAGAAGCTGCATGTCGCGAAGAGCCAACGCCAATGAAGTCGACCTGTTCGGATCATTCGTCGCCACGACGCAGCAAGCGTCTCAGCATCGGTTCTATCCGCGAAAGCTCGTCGAGATGCGCAACCGAAAGGTCGGCCAGGTGGTCGTCGGCACGCACCGTTAACTGCAGCAGAACACGACGGTGGTCGTCCTTGTCCTGATCCCGTGCGACCAGCCCCGCCTCGCCAAGGCGATTGACCAATTCGACGGCGCTGTGGTGGCGGATGCGCAGGCGCTCCGCGAGGTCGCCGACCGTCACCGGTCCACCACCCGGATATCCCTTGATCGCAAGCAGCGCCTGATGCTGGCGTGGGGTCAGCCCGGCATCATGTGCCTGGACCTGGCTGAATTCGAGGAAGCGGCGGATCAGGTAACGAAACTCCGACAGCCGCTGGTAGTCGGCCTGGCTGATGGCGGGGCGTGGTTTTTGCGGATGCGTCATTTTTGACACTTGTTCCATTCCGATCGGTTTTAGCAAGAACGGCCTTGTCTATTTATATCGTATTACGATACATAGCGAACCGACAAGCATGCCGTGTCCGCCGACACAGTCATCCGGCACATGCGATGCGTCCGCAGAATGAGAGCAGCAATGAAACCTGATCACGCCAGCCCCGACAATCTCCGAGATTTCACGACCGATGCCAGGGTGCTGCTGGTTGCCGCGATAGCGGTGGTGG
>NZ_RZRQ01000661.1:0-1255 GCF_003997785.1 Mesorhizobium sp. M7D.F.Ca.US.004.01.2.1
CCGCGGCCCCCGCCATGGTGGGCCGGACGTCGCCAATGACAAATGGCTGGATCTGCGAGCCGCTGGGCATCACGCCGCAGCGCTCGGTCAATCGGCGGCCTGCGAAGGCAACGCGTTTCTGCAGTTGAACGCGGCGTTGGGGCTCATCGGACAGCGTGGCGAGTGCTTCGCGCGCCGCTACCGCCATCAGCGGCGATGGCGCGGTGGCGTATATGAATGGCCGGCAACGGTTGACGAGATAATCGCACAGCGTTTCCGGTCCGGTGACGAGTGCGCCGGACGCGCCGAGCGCCTTGCCGCATGTGTGGAGCGCGACAATGTTGTCGCGGCCCTCGAACGCGGCGGCCAGCCCCCGGCCTTCCGGTCCCCAGACGCCAGTGGCATGCGCTTCGTCGACGACAATGAATGCCTCGTGCCGGTCGGCAAGCGCCATTAGGCTCTCCATCGGCGCGCGGTCGCCATCCATGCTGTAGAGGCTTTCGACCGCGATCCAGACGCGCCCCGTGCCGCCGCCGGCGCGCCAGTGCGTGATCGCATCCTCGACAGCGTTGACGTCGTTGTGCGTGGCCAGCACGAACTGGGCGCGCCCGGCCTGCGCACCCTCATGCATGCTGGCATGCGCGAGTTCGTCGAGGACCAGCAGGTCGCCCTTCTGCGGCAGCGCGGTCAGCAGAGCGAAGTTGGCGATGTAGCCGCTGCCGAAGAACAGTGCGCACTCGGCTCCGAAGAACGCCGCCGCGTCCGCCTCCAGTGCCTCGTGTTCCGGCGCATTGCCGCGCAGCAGCCGCGACCCGGTGGCGCCGACCGGCGTACCCCGCGCAATCGCCGCCGCAACCGCGTCGCCGACTCTTTTGGAGGCAGCAAGCCCGAGATAGTCGTTCGACGAGAAGTCGAGCCCGGTGCGCGGCGACAGCGTCCGCAGCCGGTCCTTGCGCGCCAGCCCCTGCAGGGTCGCGTCATAGCGGGCAAGCGGTGCCCCGTTCATTGCGCCTCGAGTTCCATCGGCTCGATGCCGAGGCGCCGGAACAGCAGAATATCCTTGTCTTCGCCGGGATTGTCCGCCGTCAGCAGCGTGTCGCCGACGAAGATGGAGTTGGCGCCGGCGAAGAAGCACAGCGCCTGCATCTCGTCGGTCATGGCGGTGCCGCCAGCGGAAAGACGGACGTGCGCTTTTGGCATCATGATGCGCGCCAGCGCGATCACACGCACGAATTCGGTCGGCTCCATGGCCGTGGCCTCCGCAAGCCGGGTGCCG
>NZ_RZRQ01000662.1:0-1249 GCF_003997785.1 Mesorhizobium sp. M7D.F.Ca.US.004.01.2.1
GGGTCACCTTGCGGCTGCGCGCCGGCCCGTCATCCCTGAGCGGCTCGATCAGATCGAGTTCGGCCGGAATGCCGTTCAGCAACGCCTTGGCGGAGATCACCGCCTTTGCAGGGTCGACCGTGATCGAACCGTCTGCATCCGTCACGACCTGCCCCTCGAAAGGCTTGGCCAAGGACATACCGGTGTAGTCGAGCGACACCAGCCAATCGAGTTTCGAACTGTCGACGCCGGACTGCAGCGGAATATCCGCCTTGACGTGGCCGGTGACGCTGCCCGACAGCTCTTCCGGCAGAATGCCGACATGGCGCATGGCGTTGATCGGCTCGTAGGATGCGAGCTCGGCAACAGCGGATGCGTCGCCATCGACGTCGATGTCGAGCGCGCCGACGACCGGCGGGCGGTTGGCCGCCTTGACCGTCAGCGTGCCATTGCTGGCTGCCACGGTGCGACCGCTGGGCATATAGACGGTACCCGAGGACAAGGAGATATCGACATCGTTGCCGTGGAAGCCGACGACGCCAACCGCATCGCGTATCGGCGGGATGCGGCCGGCGGTGTCGAAGCGCGATCCCTCGATCTGGAAGCGGCCGAACACCTCGTCGGCGGACAGCGGCACGCCGTTGCCCAGACGGCCCGGCACGACCTGGAACTGGAGGTTGGCGTCGACGACGCGGCCGCCGAACAGATTGGCCAGCACCCACAGCCGGGCGTTGCGCGCTGAAAACCATGGCCACAGCTGCTTGACGTGAGAGACCTGCATGTTGTGGATGTTGAACGCCAGATTGATCCCCGGCGCCTTGCCGTCGACGAACGCCACGGCGGCGGTGCCGAGCACCTCGCCGGAGGCAGCGGACCGAAGCGCGATCTGCTCGACGACCAGTCTGTGGCTCACCGTGTTGTAGACACCGGCAATCCGGGCGAGGAAGGTGAGCGCTGGCTCAGGCGACTCCGAAGGTGCCAGCGACGAACCGTCGCTGGTCAGATCGTAGCGATAGGACGGCTCCTCACCCGCCGCTCCGGTTGCCGGTTTCGGCCCGATCGAACCAGCGAAATCGAATGTCGAGCGGCCGGTCTTCAACAGCAATCTGTCGACCTGGACCTTGTTGCTGCCGGCAACCAGCGTCGCATTGACATCGACGTTGGCCGGAAGCAGCCCACGCGTGCCGAGATCGAGGATCGAGCCCGTCGATGACAACGCGGCCGTGAGCCGCGATGCATTCACGCCGAACCCTTCCGATCCTGTCAGTTT
>NZ_RZRQ01000663.1:0-1247 GCF_003997785.1 Mesorhizobium sp. M7D.F.Ca.US.004.01.2.1
GGATCAGCTCGTCGCGCAGTTCGGCGAAATTCTCGATGATGCCGTTGTGGACGATGGCGACGCCGTCGGAAAAATGCGGATGCGCATTGGTCTCGTTGGGCACGCCATGCGTCGCCCAGCGTGTGTGGCCGATGCCGATCGTGCCGGCGAGTGGATCGTCCTTGAGCCGGCGCTCGAGATTGATCAGCTTGCCTTCGGCGCGGCGGCGGGCAAGCTGGCCATGCTCGATGGTGGCGACGCCGGCCGAGTCATACCCGCGATATTCCAGCCGCTTCAGCGCGTCGACGATGAGCGGCGCAACCTGCGAATGGCCGACGATTCCAACAATACCGCACATGCAGACAGTCCCCGCTTCCCCGTGGAAAACCAGCGCTATTTAGGGATGGCCGGCCTGCCGCGAAAGTCACATTGCATTTCGTCACGTGTAACGGAACGATTTTTGCACGCATGCACTATGACAGACCGCTCTTGCAATCGGGTTACCCAAATTGTTCGGCTTTTCACCGCTGCGGTGGTCGACCATTCATCTTTTGCGGTAGCCTTGCTCGTCGTCTAATGGTCGGAGCCGGTAGCCTTCTTCTTCGCAGCCGCGGCCGAAGCAAAGCGCTCGCGCAATTCCTTGCCCTTGCCAGGAATTGTCTTCTGGCGGGCACGGCCGAAGGCCAGCGCGTCTTGTGGCACGCTCTCGGTGATGACACTGCCCGAGGCGATGTAGCCGCCCTTGCCGATGGTGACTGGCGCCACCAGCGACGAATTCGAGCCGACAAAAGCACCCTCGCCAATGTCGGTGAAGAATTTCGAGTAGCCGTCATAGTTGCAGGTGATGGTGCCGGCGCCGATATTAGCGCCCGCGCCGACGCGGGCGTCGCCGATATAGGTCAAATGGTTGACCTTAGCGCCCTCCTCGATAACAGCCTGCTTAACCTCGCAGAAATTGCCGACCTTGGCCTTTTGCTTGAGATCGGCACCCGGCCGCAGCCGCGCGAACGGCCCGACATCGCAATTCGAGGCGATGGTGGCGCCCTCGATATGGCTGAAGGCATGGATCTTGGCTCCCGTGGCGATCTTTACCCCCGGACCGAACCAAACATTGGGTTGGACGATCGTGTCGGCGCCGATCTCGGTGTCGTGCGAGAAGTACACGGTCTCCGGCGCGATCAGCGTCACGCCCGATAGCATCACTTCGTGGCGGCGGCGCGCCTGCCAGATGCCCTCGGCTTGCGCCAGTTCGGCGCGGTTGTTGATGC
>NZ_RZRQ01000664.1:0-1199 GCF_003997785.1 Mesorhizobium sp. M7D.F.Ca.US.004.01.2.1
TTGCGCAGCATGGCGCGGCGGTTGCGGTCGAGCCGGCCGGCGTCGATGCCCATGAAGGAATAGGTTCCGGCCGTCGGCGTGTCGAGGCAGCCGATGATGTTCATCGCCGTCGACTTGCCGGAGCCGGACGGCCCCATGATGGCGACGAATTCGCCACGCCGGATGGCAAGGTCGACGCCGGCCAGCGCATGCACCTTGGCCTCGCCCTGGCCGTAGCTCTTCCAGACCTTGTCGAAGGTGATGAGGGTCGCGCCCGCAGCCACGGCATCAGCTCCGCTGCTGCGACGCGGTGATGATTTGTGCGCCTTCTTCCACGCCCGAAAGGACCTCGGTCAGTTCGCCGTCGGTTGAGCCGATCTTGACGTTGACCGGGTGCGGACGGCCGTTCTCCAGCACATAGAGGGTGCGCGAGCCATCGGTGGGCACTGTGGCGGCCTGGCGCTGGCGGTTGCCGCCGGGGCGACCCATGCGGCCGGTGAACAGGTCGCTCAGGCTCCAGCCGCGTGCGGCCTGCTGCGCCGGGCGATAGCGGAAGGCGGTGGCCGGCACGGTGAGCACGCCCTTGGCCTGTTTGGTGACGACCGAAACGGTGGCGGTCATGCCGGGCCGCAGCAACAGCTCGTTGTTGTCGACCTCAAGCCGCGCATTGTAGGTGACGACGCCGTCGGTGGTGACCGAGGCATAGGAGATGTCGCGGATCTCGGCATCGAACGGCCGCTCGGGGAAGGCATCCACCGTGAAGCGGGCATGCTGGCCGGACTTGACGGCGCCGATGTCGGCCTCATCGACCGCTGCCACCAGTTCCATGTTCCTGAGATCGGCGGCAATGATGAACAGCACCGGCGCCTGCAGGGAAGAGGCGACCGTCTGGCCGGGATCGACCGAGCGCGTCAGCACGATGCCGTCGATCGGCGCATAGATGGTGCTGTTGGCAAGGTCGGTCTGCTGCGATTTCAGATCGGCATTGGCGATGGCGAGATTGGCCTCAGCACTGTCGAGCGCCGCCTTGGAGCGGTCGCGCGTCGCGGTCGCCGCCTCGAGCGACTGGTCGGTCGCCATGCCGCGCTTGGTCAGTGCCGCCGCGCGCACAAGCGCCTTTTCGTTCTCGGTCAGCGTCACCGTGGCGTCCTCGACATTGGCGGCCGCGCCCTTGGCGGAGGCCTCCGCTCGTTCGATCTGGACCTGCAGCTTGGTGGTGT
>NZ_RZRQ01000665.1:0-1183 GCF_003997785.1 Mesorhizobium sp. M7D.F.Ca.US.004.01.2.1
CCATACGAAATGCCCAACCTGCCGAGGCTATGAGGCATTCCGAAAGCCTCGGCCTTCAGCAGAGTGCGGTTCAGCAGAAGGCTGCCAATGCATTGCGCCCCCGTTCATGATCGTCTTTCCTAAAACATATATTGACAATGTATGTTTTAGGTAGGATGCTAACTCGGGTGCAACCCAAGCTTGGTTTGTCCCTGGCTACGATGCCGAAAGCCACTTGGCCTTTGCAGAGATGGAAGCGCGCACATGAGCGGGAATAGTCGGAGCAAAAGAACGATCATCGTCGACGGCGTCCCGTTGCCGGATGTCCTTGACGAGACCATGATCCGTGGTGTGGTTCACGGCTTCTACGAGGAAATTCGCCGTGATGAGCTTCTTGGCCCCATCTTCCGGCAGAGGATACAGGCTGACAAGTGGCCGCAGCATCTGGCGAAGATGTGTGACTTCTGGTCGGCGACTCTGCTGCGAACGGCCCGATATGAAGGCCGACCCCTGCCGCCGCATCTGGCGATAGCCGGCCTTGGCGAGGCGCATTTCCGGCGTTGGTTGAAGTTATTTCGCGCCACGGTACGCCGCATCTGCCCGCCCGAGGTTGCGGCGCTGTTCATGGATCGCGCGTTGCGCATCGCTCACAGTTTCCGTCTCGCGGTCGCCTTTAGTCGTGGCGAAACGACGCTTGGCATAGACCCGATTGCCGAGAAAGACCTGTGATGCCGAATTGGTTTTCTAGCGATTTCCGTAACAGCACGCCAACCAAAGAGAGGAACCACCGGTGAGGCTGACCAACTTCTCGGACTATGCTTTGAGGATGTTGATGTACGCGGCCTCCGCCAGCGATCGCTTGATCACGATCGAGGAGACGGCTCGCACCTTCAAGGTGTCGAAGACACACCTCAACAAAGTGGCCAATACGCTGACACGCGGCGGCTACCTGAAGGCGGTCCGCGGCCGTTCCGGCGGTCTCGTCCTGGGGCTCCGGCCCGAGATGATCCGAATCGGCGATGTCATCCGGCTGACCGAGCCGGATTTCGCGGTTGTGGAATGCTTTGCGACTGGAAACCAATGTGTGCTCACCGGCTCCTGCAAGCTTTCAAGCATGTTTGGCGAAGCGATTGCCTCTTTCCAGAGCACTCTTGACCGCTACACGCTCGCCGACGTCGCACTGCTGCCTCAACATTTCTTCGGC
>NZ_RZRQ01000666.1:0-1177 GCF_003997785.1 Mesorhizobium sp. M7D.F.Ca.US.004.01.2.1
GGTCATGTCGAAACACAGGGCGAAGACAATGAAGTCCACGAAGTGATAATTTGAGGTTGGCGCGTTGACCTGGGGGCCGGCCAACCTAACGCATGATCATGGAGGCCGCACCGTTGCCGATAGACGAGATTTGGCATCGCCTCTCAGCACCATCCTCAAGCGTCGACGCCAGGTGATGGGCGCTCAGCCAAGCGTCCAACGACGCTAGTATTCGGTTGCGCTAATATAAAAGTGACGTAAGGTCATAGGCTCGCATCTTGGGGATGCGCAAGCCATGGGGAACCACGATGAAAGTAGCTGTCTTTTGCGCCGCTGCAGTGATAGCGGCGACCGGTGTCGCTGTTGCCAAGGAGAAGAAGGTGGTTGTCAGTGATGCCGCTACACTATGCTCTACCAAACATTCGACCAAGAAGCCGGTGCCAGAGCTGGATTGCAGTTTGACCGGAACGGCCAAATTGACCGATGGAGCAAGGCCTGAGAAACCACGTCTCGGATATGACACTGACCCGTGGATCGTAAATGAGTTTTAAACGAATGGGGACACCATCCCCGGCTACAGGGGTCCTGCAGAGATAACTGGCTGTAGGAGGTCAGATGCCATGCATGCTACATCGATCATCGGAGCATCTCATTTCCGGCGGCCACGACCTAGTGCAACTTCGACAAGCTATAGCCGAGGGGCGCAAAAAGTGTGTCACGGATGATTAGGAGCTGTGTCGGATGGCTGATGCGGTCAAAACGCCTGGGTGGTCCGTCTTCAAAGCTCGCGGGACGCAGGTGCTCACCGAAACATCCGAGTGGTTCATTCCAACCAACTGGCCCCATCGAGCATTGTTCGATTTGGTCGTTTGCTTTGTCCAACTGCCGCGGTTTGATTTGCAAATGCCTGTCGATCTTGGTGGAGGTGATTACCCCGCCTCTTCTGTCGATAAAGTAAATTCTGCCTATCGCACTCTTCATCGGTTCGGCTTGGCCTTGCAAGTCGACCGTGACCCGGTACGAGCCGGGCGCCGGGCTTGTCACCGACCAACTCGGGGCTGTAACCGCCAGCCTGCTTCCCAGCGCGGCCGCGACATCGGCTCCGGCCCCCTATGACGATTTCCTGCAAATCGACGCGTCCGTCAATCGAGGCAATTCGGGCGGTCCGACGTTCAATCTCAACGGCCAGGTGGTCGGC
>NZ_RZRQ01000667.1:0-1158 GCF_003997785.1 Mesorhizobium sp. M7D.F.Ca.US.004.01.2.1
GGCCCAGCCTATCTCTATGCCGAGGAAGGGTTTGGCGGAACGCTGATCCGCTACGCCTCGATCCCGGTGGGCGAAGGGTATCTCAGCCGCAACCGCTGGGGCCAGGTCGACATTTTCCACCGCCGCTACGAGCGCACGGCGCGGCAGGCGGCGCAGCTGCTCGGCTATGAGAAGCTGCCGGCGCGCATAAAAATGCTGGTCGACGATCCGGCCAAGTGCGAGACGAAAATCTCGCTGATTCAGTGCATCCAGCCGCGCGACGAGCGCAAGATGTATCGGCTGGGCGGCCAGTACCAATATCTCGACACGGCCTTCGCCTCCTACCACGTCATCGAGGACGAGGAGGAGATCGTCCGGGAAAGCGGGTTCCGCACCTTCCCGGTGTCGACCTTCAACTGGCGCCGGTACGAGGGCGACCCCTATGGCATCTCGCCTGCTATCGAGGCGCTGACCACCGTGCGCGAGGAGAACGCGGTGCGCCGTTCGGGGCTTCGCGCGCTGCAGCAGATCACCGACCCGGCGACCGCCTCCAAGGCCCGGCTCGACTATGTGCCGGTGCTCAATCCGGGCGAGAATTATCCAGGCCTCATCGACGACAATGGCAGGCCGCTGATCGCGCCGATCTCGACCGGGCAGAACCCGACCTATGCCTTCAACTACGCGCAGAGCCGCGCCGACGAGATCCGCGACATGATGTTCGTCAATCTGTTCCAGACGCTGGTGCAGAACCCGCAGATGACGGCGACTGAAGCGCTGATCAGGCAAGAGGAAAAGGGCGCGCTGCTCGGGCCGTCCGGCTCGATCATCCAGGCCGGTTTCGCCAGCAATCTCGACCGCGAGCTCGGCATTCTCGAGGACAAGGGCCTCTATGACGAGGACAGCCGCTTCCTGCCGCCGGACAGTCTCGCCGGCAAGGCGGTGCGGCCGACCTTCACCGGTCCGCTCGACGTGCTCAGGCGCTCAGCCGAGGCGCGAGACACCATCCAGGTGGTGACGACGGCCATGCAGATGGCGCAGTTCGACCCCGGCGTGATGGACAACATCGACAGCGACGAGGCGATCAAGATCGTGCAGAGCGCCGGCCGCAGCCCGCAGCGCATCTTTCGTCGCAAGGAGGAGGTGGACGAGTTGCGTGGCGCGAGAGCCAAGGCCCAACAA
>NZ_RZRQ01000668.1:0-1156 GCF_003997785.1 Mesorhizobium sp. M7D.F.Ca.US.004.01.2.1
GTCTCGGTGGATCCGAGCGTGGTTCTTCCCAGCGACCGCCCGCTTTGCGCTCCGCGCCCTCATCTCCTCGGCTTAGCGGTTTCGCGTACGGACCGTCCAAGGTTTTGGAGCCTTGGTTAACGGCAGCCGAGCCGAAATGAAGCGCGCGTATTTTGCCTCGCTTCAAAGCGCTGGCATGCCGATGAGCATCCAGCCTGTCCGCGGTAGATCCTGGGTGGCTTCAACAAGAGGGTCGCTGCTAAGACGTAGCGCTCATTGACTGCACACCGGTCCGGCGTCTGGCGTAGTATGCAGAAGCTTTGTTGCTGTTCTGATTCGAGCAAAGGAAGTTGCTGATCATTTGGCTTTGGTCAGGACTGGACCTTCTGACCATGCCGGCAATGGTCAGCGCGATATCATCTCAAGGGTGCCTGGCCAACATTACTAAAAGTTCATGCAATGGAAATGACGTCGTAATGTGCGCTTCTATATTCTTTTCAGCACGACGCCAATCAGGGCGCAGTTCTAGAAAGAGGACACGAAATCATGAAAACTTACCCCAATGTACATTCCAGCACGCACAAGCGAATCATGGCTGCTGCCGCGTCCGTGGCTATCGCCGGGGCGATCGGCTTCGGGGCCTACGCCACCGGCACATCACCCGTTCTGGCCGATGCCGTGCGCGTTCAAACAGCGCAGATGCCGGGCTTCGCCGATCTCGTTGAACGAGTCACGCCCGCGGTCGTTAGCGTCAAGGTCAAGGCCAAGGTCCAGCCGACGGCCGACGATGGCACCAACGATCAGAATGGTTTCGATAACTTGCCAGACAACCCGCAACTTCGCCGGTTTTTCAAGGAATTCCGCGACTTTGGCGACCAGGGCGGCCAGTTCGGCATGCGCCGTTTCGGTCACCGGGACCACAACAACGACCGCCCGCGGCCGGTGGCGCAAGGATCCGGCTTCTTCATCTCCGATGACGGCTATCTGGTTACCAACAACCATGTCGTTTCGGAAGGCTCGGACTTCACAGTGGTGACCAATGACGGCAAGGAATTCGAGGCCAAACTGGTCGGCACCGACCCGCGCACCGACCTCGCGGTGCTGAAGGTCGACGGCAGCGGCAACAAGTTCACATATGTCGACTTCGCCGACGATTCCAAGGTCCGCATCGGTGACT
>NZ_RZRQ01000669.1:0-1154 GCF_003997785.1 Mesorhizobium sp. M7D.F.Ca.US.004.01.2.1
GTCGAGAACCTCGCCTATGCGCAGCGTCTCGGCATCTGGGGCAGCGAGGATTTTCCCTTCGCCAACCGCGCCGAGTTCGTCGCCGCAATAGAGGATGGCGGTGTCGCAGCAATGGAAGTGCTCGCCCGCGATCTCAAATCGCTCGGCCTCTATGCGGCGCGTTCGCTCTCCTATGACGGTGTCGAATACGACCTGCTCGAGCATGCGCTGACCGAGGAACAGATCCGCATCTACAATGCCTATGCCGATGCGTTCCAGGTCATTCACAACAACCTGACCGCCGCACTCGAGGCGACCAACATCACCAACGAGGCCGGCACGCTGAACCGCGACGCAAAATCGGCGGCGCGCTCGGCCTTCGAGAGCACCAAGCAACGCTTCTTCAGCCATCTCATCACCTCGATGATGACGCCGACCCTGATCGGCGCGATCGAAAAGGACCGGGTCCGAGGTCATTCGGCGGTCGTGCAGATCGTCTCGACCGGCGAGGCGCTGATGGAACGACGTCTTGCCGAAATCCCGACCGAGGAATGGTCGGACCTGCATGTCGACGTCACGCCGCGCGAGTACGTCGGCGGGTACTTGATGCACTCCTTCCCAACCCAATTGTTCGAGGAATATTCGGACGCGGAGGGGAACGTCTATTCGCGGCCTGTCCACGACGAAGATGGCAATCCGGTTCAATGCCGCGAGGCCGTTCGCCGGCGCGACGAGATGGTCGAAAAACTCGCATCGCTGCCGCCGGTCGGCAGCGCGCTCGACCAAATCATCCATCACTTTGGCACCGACACCGTCGCCGAGGTGACCGGCCGGTCGCGCCGCATCGTGAAGAAGACCGGCCGCGACGGCATCGACCGGCTGGCCGTGGAAAACCGCCCTGGTTCGGCCAATCTCGCCGAGACCCAGAGTTTCATGGACGACGACAAGCGCGTACTGATCTTTTCGGACGCCGGCGGCACAGGCCGCTCCTACCACGCTGATCTCGGGGTCAGGAACCAGAGGCTGCGCAAGCACTATCTGCTCGAAGCCGGCTGGCGCGCCGACAATGCCATCCAGGGACTCGGACGGGCCCACCGCACAAATCAGAAGCAACCTCCGTTGTTCCGGCCCATGGCCGCCAATGTGAAGGCCGGCAAGCGCTTCCTGTCGACGAT
>NZ_RZRQ01000066.1:0-22535 GCF_003997785.1 Mesorhizobium sp. M7D.F.Ca.US.004.01.2.1
AGCTCGGGGGCGAAAAAGACGTCGTAATGGGTGCGGTTGGGCAGTATCGCCAGGCGGTTCTGTGACAGGTTCTCGCGCATCCAGCCGGCGTCTTTCAGTCCGCCGCCGAGCATCTGGTAGAACTTGATCTCATGCTCGGGCCGGTACATGTCGCTGTCGCCATAGGCCAGCATGACCGGCATCTTCAGCTTGGCGACGTCGGCGGAGTAGTCGTAGTCCTGGCGCATGAAATTGCCGAGCGCGTCGAACAGCTTCGGGAAATCCTGCGGACGTGGCGCCACTGCCATGTAGGATTTGTACATCGGCGTGTCCTTCATGAAATCGGCCGCCGCCGCACTGACCTGCGCCTGCTGGCCGCGCATCTCGGCGTAGAAGCCGTCCGCGGCGTAGCCGGTCGACACCAGGACAAGCCGGCGCACCGCTTCAGGATGCTGGACGGCCATGCGGAAGGCGACGCCGCCGCCCAGCGAATAGCCCATGACGTCGACCTTGTCGTAGCCAAGCGCCTTGACGATATCAGCCATGTCGTTGCCCATCGCCTCCAGACTGAACGGCCGCTCGCCGAGCGCCGTGCGGCCATGACCTTGCAGGTCGACACCGATGATGGTGCGGTTTTCGGCAAGCTTGGGCAGGAGCGGCGCGAACATGTCCGTGGTGCCGAGGCCGCCATGCAGCAGGAGCAGCGGCTCGCCCTTGCCGTAGATGGCATAATAGTAGGTCAGGCCGTTGATCGGCAGCAGGCCGGACTTCTCCGGCTTCGGCAGTGCGTTCGTTTCGGTCGTCATGGCGGATTTGGTCTCCTCTGCATTGGTGATGCCCGGGCAGCCAAGAAGCGCTGCGGCCGAAACAAGAATGGCGAAAATCAGGGTTTTGGACATATCGATCTCCTCTCGTCCTGCCGATATCAAAGTGTCTTGCTGATCAAAGCGTTTTGGCTGATCAAAGCGTTTTGGCGAGGTCTTCGAGCTGGTCGGTGCACTGGCCCCAGCCCTCGTGGAAACCCATCTTCTCGTGCTGTTCGCGGTCGGCGGCGCTCCAATGCCTGACCCGAGCGATATAGCGGGTCTTGCCGTTGCCCTCGTCCTCGAAGGTCAGCACGCCGGTCATGAACGGCTTTTCCGACGGCTCCCATGCCTGGGTATAGGCATCGGTGAAGACGATCTTCTTGCCGGGAACGACTTCGAGGAAGACGCCTGGGTTGGGGTATTCGTTGCCATCGGGGCTCGCCATGACGACAAGGCTCGAGCCGCCGGTGCGCACATCCATTTCGGCGCGCGGCGTCGTCCACGGTTTTGGCGAGAACCATTGCGTCACCAGTTTCGGGTCGGTCCAGCAACGATAGACGTTTTCGCGCGGCGCATCGATGATGCGGGCGAGGACCAGTTCGCGGTCATTGGCGGGGGCGATGTCGAGCTTGGTGGTCATGATGGTGTCCTTGGTGTGGGTTTGATCTGGCTTGCGTCCCAAGGACGAGCCGATGAACCGCAAACCGACATGGCCGGCGACAAAAATATCGGCACCGTCTCCGATTGTGCGGAGACGTCACCTACTTCGTCATCCACGGGCGGAGCAGGAGCGTAGCGACGCGGCGCAGACCCGAGGATGACGAAGCGATGGGCGCGCGTTTCCGCCAATCGCCGAGGCATTCGGCTTATCAAAGCAGCATATCTGATCGAGAAACTGGGTGTACTGTCGACGCCTCAGTGGCGCTTGGCTTGCACCAGATAGGCCTCTATCTCGGTCTCGCCGAGCCACTTTGCCGCCTCCAGCCGATGCAGGCCTTCGACGAGGATATGGCGCTTGCCGTCGTGGCGAACCTGGATCGGCGTCTTCATGCCATTCTCCAGGATGTCCTCGGCCAGATGACGGACGGTCTCGGGATGCAGCGTCTTCTTGCGCGCCGTCGGCACGTAGATCTCGTCGACCTTGACCTTTTGCACTCTGAGCATGCCGACCCCCGTGGCGGAAACGCCGCCTCCCCTGAGATAGTCCGTTTGATGGAGTCGGCCAAGGGTGCGGCTAACGAATACGATGCCCAAGGTCATTCTCATAAGATGCCATGACAGCAGACCGTTTGCCTGTCGGCGTGCGTTTCGATATTGCGTCGGCGCGATCGTCGATGGCCACTGAGGCAAAAAACCCATGAGCAAATCTCTCGTCACCTTTGTCGGCGTCGCTCATCCCTGGATGTGCGACGTGATGGGGCACGTGAATGTGCGTCACTACGCTGCGATGTTCGACGACGCCAGCTTCCAGCTTCTCGGCCATATCGCCGGACAGGACGACAACCAGGCGTCGCAAATCGGATGGGCCGATGTGCGCACCGAAATCGACTATCGCCATGAAACGAAAGCCGGTGCGCTCGTCACCATCCGATCGCATGTCGTGAAGATCGGCCGCACCTCCATCACCTTCGAACAGGTGATGTCGGGCTCGCTCGACGGCCTCGTCCGTGCATCGAGCCGGACGACCAGCGTGCGCTTCGACCTCGCGGCGCGCGCCTCGGTGGCGCTGGACGAGACGATGCGGAACCGCGCGGCGACCTTACTGATCGAATAAGCCTGTCTCGGCCGGTCAGCCTTGGTAGATGCGGTCCTCGAGCGGTGTCTCGGCGATCAACGTCTGCAGCCCGGACAGCAGCGCCTTCTCGGCGCGGTTCATCGCCTTGTCCGGATTGACCAGCAGGAAGATGTCGATGGCCGGCGGCGCGTCGTAGGGCGGCAGCCGCCACAGCGTCCCGTCCGCCACGTCATGCCGCGCGACATGCAGCGGCAGCGGGCCGATGCCGAGCCCTGCGACGATCATGCGCCGCACCTCTTCCAGGCTCGAGGACACACCGACGACATCGGCGTTCAGCCGGGCCTCGCTGCGCAACAGCGCGACCGGCCGCAACGCATCCGAAATATGGTCGGTCTGGAACGATACCGAGGGTTCGCCACGGAGATCGGCCAGCGTCAGTCCGGTTTGCCCATAAAGCCTGTGCTGCGGCCCACAGAAGAAGCCGAAGAACTCGCGGTAGACCATCGCATATTCCAGCGCCGGATCGCGCTGGCTGACCAGGCAGATGCCGAAGGAGGCACGCCGCTCCCTGACCTGCTTGGCGACTTCAGTGCTTGCCGCGACTGAAATGGTGATGCTGGCGCGCGGGTAGTTGCGGTGGAACTCGGACAGCGCCTGATCGAAGAGCGGCGAGACGACATGGCTTGCCGTCGCGATCATCACATGGCCGGTGACGTCGTCGCTGATGCCGCGCATCAGCAGCGGCAGTTGCGATATGGTGCCGAACACCTCGACACTCTGCTCGTAGAGAAGGCGTCCGACCTCGGTGAGTTCGAAACGTGTCGCGTCGCGCTCGACCAGACGCCGGCCTACCCGGTCTTCCAGCCGCCGCAGCGCGTTGCTGACGCTTGGCTGCTTGAGGTTCAGCCGCTCGGCGGCACGCGTGATACTCTTGACCTCCGCGATGACGACGAAGGTCCGCAGAAGGTTCCAGTCCAGATCCCACACCAGTCGTTCGGGGCGCGGCAAAGCCATTCCTGATATCTATGCTCCCTATTCCCATTATCTATTTGCGCAATGATGCCGCAAAGGCAATCATTGATGACAGGAAAGCGTCTGTACGCCTCCCAAGAACAAACCTTGCGCGCCATCCAGAGGACAGGAAATCAGATGAACAGAGTATTTTCCGGCATCGCCGTTGCGGCCCTGCTGCTTGCGTCGACCTTCACGGCCGTTTCGGCCAGGGCCGACGACCTCGAGAAGATCAAGGCTGCGGGCGAGCTGAAGATTTCCATGAGCGGTCAGTATCCACCCTTCAACTTCGTCAACGACCAGAATGAAGTCGTCGGTTTCGACGCCGATATCGGCAAGGCCATCGCCGAGCGCATCGGCGTCAAGGGCACCATTATCACCACGGCCTGGGACGGCATCATCGCCGGGCTGCTCGCCAACAAATACGACACCGTCGTCGGCTCGATGACGATCACGCCCGAGCGCGAAAAGGTGGTCGATTTCGTCGGGCCTTACTACCATGCCGGCCGCGCCGTTTTTGTCAGCGAGGCGTCCAAGGTGCAGAGCCTCGACGACCTCAAGGGCAAGACCATTGGTGTGACGCTGGGCGAGACGCACGAGAAATGGGCACGCGAAAAGGGCGGCTGGGATATCCGCACCTACAAGGGCCTGCCGGAACTGCTGCTGGAGCTGAGGGCCGGCCGTGTCGACGCCATCGTCGTCGATAACATTCCGGTCATGGTTGCCGTCAAGGAGACGGGCGAGAAGGTCCGCAAGCTCAACACGCCCGATATCGAAGGCGGCGCTGTTGCCATCGGCATCGCCATCCGCAAGGACAATCCTGAGCTCAAGGCTGCCATGCAGAAGGCGCTGGACGACATGCTGGCGGACGGCAGCTACGAAAAGATCTCGATGAAGTGGGTCGGCAGCGACATCCGCTGACCCCTCCCTGGTTTCAGGCGGCCAAAGCCGTCTGAAGCGTCACTCCTGCTGGGCCCTTTCATGGATTTCTCCTTGATGCAGCGTGTCTTCCCGTTCTTCGTGGAAGCTGCCCTGGTGACGATCGAGATCACGGTGCTGGCCCTGATCCTGGGCCTTGCGGCTGCGGCATTAGCCGCGGCCGCCAAGATGTCGAGGTCGGCAATCCTGCGGACCATCGGCACGCTCTATGTCAGCCTGTTTCGCGGCACGCCGTGCCTGATCCAGCTCTTCGTGCTTTATTTCGGCGGCCCGCAGATCGGGATCAATCTGGAGCCGTTCGCCGCCGGCGTCATCGGCCTCGGCCTCAACATCGGCGCCTATATGGCGGAATCGATCCGTGGCGCGCTGGTCGCGGTCGACAGAGGCCAGACCGAGGCTGCCCGCACAATCGGCTTCAGCCGTTTCCAGACGCTGCGCAAGGTCGTGCTGCCGCAGGCCGCGCGGCTGATGATCCGGCCGCTCGGGGTCAATACGGTTGCTTTGTTGAAGGGATCAGCACTTGTGTCGACCATTTCAGTCGTCGAATTGACCTACACCGCCCAGCGCTTCATCGGCTCCACCTACAAGCCGTTCGAGATCTTCGGCGTTGCAGCCCTGCTCTACATGATCATGGTCTACGCGGTCGCGCGGGTCGTCGACCTGCTCGACAAACGCTTCGCCATCGTCTGACCGGAGAGAGCACGATGCAAGGTTTGGATTTCACCGTCGTCGCGCCCTACTGGGACCTTCTGCTGATCGGCGCCTGGTGGACCGCGGTGCTGACTGTTTCGGCGGGCGCGCTCAGCTTCGTCGGCGGCATCCTGTTTGCGGTCACCGTGCTCTATGCCCCGAAGATCGTTGCCTATCCCGTGCGCGCGCTCATGTGGGTGTTCATGGGTACGCCGCTGCTGCTGCAGCTGTTCCTGATCTATTTCGGCCTAGTGCAGATCGGCATCGACATCCCTGCGCTGGCCGCCGGCATTGTTGGGCTTGGCCTGCACTTTGCCGTCTACAATGCCGACATCATCCGCGCCGGCATCGTGGCCGTCGATGTCGGCCAGACGGAGGGCGCGCGCAGCATCGGCTTCGGCAAATGGCAGACGCTGCGTCATGTCGTGATCCCGCAAGCCATCCGCAACACCGCACCGCCGATCGGCGGCAACCTGATCGCGCTGTTGAAGGAATCCTCGATCGTCTCGGTCATCGGCATCGCCGAGCTGGTCCATTCGGCCCAGCTGGCGATCAGCGAAACGTTCCGCCCTTTCGAGTTCTACATCACAGCCGCGGCGCTCTACTACATTCTCAACCTTGTGCTCGAGGCGGCTTTGCGCCTGTTTGAAAGACATGTGGAGGCTTCCCGATGAGCACGCAGCGGCCCATGGTCGAGGTTCGCGGCGCGCGCAAATCCTTTGGCGCGGTCGAGGTCCTCAAAGGCATTGACCTGTCGGTCGACCGCGGTCAGATCGTCGCGATCATCGGGCCGAGCGGCTCCGGCAAGAGCACGCTGCTGCGCTCCATCAACCATCTGGAATCCCTGAACAGTGGCGAAGTCTGGCTCGATGGCGTGCAGGTCAACCAGAAGCTGCACGGCCAGGCTTTCGAGCGGCACATCAACAAGGTGCGCCAGCAGATGGGCATGGTGTTTCAGCACTTCAATCTGTTCCCGCATCTGACCGTGATCGAGAACATCTCCATGGGACCGATCATCCTCAAAGGCATGACCAAAAGTGACGCGCATGCGCTGGCGCATAGCCTCTTGTCCAAGGTCGGGCTCGCCGACAAGATCGACGCCTATCCCTCGCGGCTTTCGGGCGGCCAGAAGCAGCGCGTGGCGATTGCCCGTGCGCTGGCGATGCAGCCCAAGGTGATGCTGTTCGACGAAGCCACCTCGGCGCTTGACCCGGAACTGGTCGACGAGGTCAACGCGGTGATGAAACAGCTTGCCGCCGAACACATGACCATGCTCATGGTAACACATGAGATGCGCTTTGCCGGCGAGGTGGCGGACAGGGTGCTGTTCATGGATGGCGGCGTGATCGTCGAGGAAGGCCCGCCCGGCGACATGTTCCGCGCGCCGCAGAAGGAACGCACGCGCACCTTCCTCAAGAAATACCTTTCCGCCTGAGTGTGACCATGACCAGACCAAACACGGAATTCCCCGATTTCGGACTGACGCCGGAGCAGCGCCGGCACGCGGTGCGCGGCCATTACTACGAGTGGCCAGGCATGGATGGCGAGCGCGGTGAGATCTGGTGCTACAGCGACCGTTTTTCCTATCGCGCCGGCGAGACGGTGACGCTTCATGTCAGTTCGACGGCGCCGTCCTTCAGCATGGCGATCATCCGCGACGGCGGCACCGAGACCAAAGTGTTCGAGAAATCGGGCATCGCGTCGCGTTGGCAGGACAGTCCTGACCAGTGTTCAGCCGAGGGTTGCGGCTGGGAAGCGTCGTTCGAATTCCGTGTCGGGAACGACTGGCCGTCCGGTGCCTACCGGGTCACGCTGACCGCAGACGGTCGCGACGGCAAGCAGATCCAATGCCACCATATTTTCATCGTCAGCCCGCAGCCAGGCAAGAAACCCGGCCGTGTGCTGCAGGTGGCGGCGACGGGCACCTGGCTGGCTTACAACACCTGGGGCGGTTCCAACCACTACCAGGGCATTACCGGGCCGGATCGCAATCAGTATTCACCCATCGTGTCGACGCAGCGCCCGTGGTGTCGCGGCTTCGTCGTGCTGCCGAAAGACGCGCCGCGCGTACCGCTGGAAGTCGCCGTGCCACCGAAGACCGTGCCGCGCTATCCGCATATGGAGTGGGCGCTCGCCACCGGCCATTCGAAGAAATACGCTTCGTCGGGCTGGGCCAGTTATGACAGCCACTTCTTCCGCTTCGCCGAACGAGCCGGCTATCAAGTCGATCTCGCCAGCCAGCATGATCTGCATTTTTCGCCGGAAACTCTCGACGGTTACGACTGCGCCGTCTTCGTCGGTCATGACGAATACTGGACCTGGGAGATGCGCGACGCCGTCGACACCTATGTCGAGCGCGGTGGTCATGCGGCGCGCTTTGCCGGCAATTTCATGTGGCAGACGCGGCTGGAGGACGAGGGCCGCAGGCAGGTCTGCTACAAATATCGCTCGCGTGCCGAGGACCCGGCCTATCTCCCGGGCGGCGACGTCACCCGCGCCACCAACTCCTGGGAGGCGCCGGAAATCGGCCGGCCAGGATCCGCGACCTTCGGGCTCAACGCGACCCGCGGCCTCTATGCCGGCTGGGGCGGCTGCGCGCCGCGCGGTGTGCGTGGCTTTCCGGTCTACCGGCCGGAACACTGGGCGTTCGCCGGCACCGGCATCTACTATGGTGACCTGCTGGGCGCCGACAGCCATGTCTATGGCTATGAGGTCGACGGGCTCGAGTTCGAGATACGCGGCGGCCTGCCCTACCCCACGGCGACCAGCGGTGCGCCTGATGGCCTGCAGGTTCTCGCCGTCGGCATGGCATCCCAGGTCGAGGAAAGCGCCGACATCCCGATCGAGGACCAGTTCCTCACTGACGAGGATGGCCGCTTCACCGCCGAGACTTTGTTCGGCGAGGCGAGCGACGCCAATCTGGAAAAGGTCAAACGCGGCAACGGCATGATCGTCAATTTCCCACGCGGCAAAGGCGAGGTGTTCCATGCCGGAAGCTGCGAATGGGTCGCCGGCCTGCTAAGACAAGACCCGATGGTCGAACGCGTCACCCGCAATGTCCTCGATCGTTACCTTGGAAAGCCCTGACATGTCGAAAGTCCAGACCGCCGCTCAAGAAACCGAAGCCCGGCGCCAGTCGCATCTGTTCTATCTGTCGAGCCTGCGCCGGCCGCTGATCGACCGCGCCGAGGGCATCTATATGTGGACGCAGGACGGCCGCCGCTTCATCGACGGCTCGAGCGGCCCGATGGTCGCCAATATTGGCCACTCCAACCGCAACGTGCTGGATGCCATGAAGCGGCAGATGGACCGCGCCACCTTCGCCTATCGCCTGCATTTCGAGAACGAGCCGGCGGAAGAGCTGGCGCGGGAGCTCGCCGGCAAGCTGCCGGAAGGCATGGACCGCATCTTCTTCGTCTCCGGTGGCTCGGAAGCGACGGAATCCTGTATCAAGCTGGCGCGGCAATGGGCGGTCGCCACCGGCCAGGCCAGCCGCTGGAAGGTGATCACGCGCTTTCCCTCCTATCATGGCGGCACGCTGGGTTCGCTCTCGATCACCGGCGACGATGCGCTGGCCGAAACGTTCGAGCCGATGATGCGGGTGATGCCGACCGTGCCGGCGCCGAATGCCTGGCGCGACCGCGACAATCTCTCGATGGAACAGCGCGGCATCCGCTATGCCGACATGCTGGAGGAGAAGATCCTGGCCGAGGGCCCGGACAGCGTGGTCGCCTTCATCATGGAGCCGATCGGAGGTGCTGCGACCGCGGCCCTGGTGGCGCCGGACAGCTATTATCCACGCATCCGCGAGATCTGCGACCGCTACGGCATCCTGCTCATCCATGACGAAGTGATGAGCGGGGCCGGCCGCACCGGTAAATTCCTCGGCGGCGACCACTGGAACTGCAAGCCCGACATTGTCGCGCTGTCGAAGGGGCTGGGTTCGGGCTATGCGCCGCTTGGCGCGCTCGCCGCCCCGATTCGGCTGGTGCAGCCGCTGCTCGATGCGGGCGGCTTCCAGCACGGCCACACCTATGCCGGCAACCCGCTGGCTTGCGCCGCCGGACTGGCCGTGCTCGGCGAAATGGACCGACTCGGCTTGATCGCCAATGCGGCTGCCATGGGCGACGTGCTGATGGACGGGCTGAAGGGGCTGGCGAAGCGGTTTCCGTTCATCGCCGACGTGCGCGGCAAGGGCCTGCTCACCGGCGCCCAGATGGTTGCCGATCCTGAGACCCTGAGGCCGATCGACCAGACCAAGAAGGCCACGCAGAGGCTGCTCGACCTCGCCTATGAGCGCGGGTTGATCATCTATGGCCGCAGGGTCAAGGGCGGCGTCGACGGCGACAATTTCATGGTCGCGCCGCCGATGATCGTCACCAGGGAACAGGTCGGCGAGATCGTCTCCATCATCGGCGACTCGCTGGAGGTTCTGGCCTCCGAACTCGACCTGCCGGTCGAAGGCCAGGGGTAAAAGAATGGCGCCGCGCAAAGTCATCATCACCTGCGCCGTCACCGGCTCGGTGCACACGCCGTCGATGTCGCCCTATCTGCCGGTGACGCCGGACCAGATCGCCGCCGACGCGATTGCGGCGGCCGAAGCCGGCGCCTCGATCCTGCATCTGCACGCCCGTGACCCCAGGGATGGCCGCCCGACCGCCGATCCGGACGTCTACATGCAGTTCCTGCCGCGCATCAAGCAGGCGACCGATGCGGTGATCAACATCACCACCGGCGGCTCGTCGCTGATGACGCTGGACCAGCGGCTGGCTGCACCGCTAAGGGCCGAACCCGAAATGTGCTCACTCAACATGGGCTCGATGAATTTCGCGCTGTTCCCGATGCTCGACAAACCGAGGGAATGGCAGCACGAATGGGAGCCGAAGCTGCTCGAAGCCACCCGGGACACCATCTTCAAGAACACCTTTGCCGATATGGAGGGCGTGCTGGAGCGGTTGGGCAAGGGCTGCGGCACGCGCTTCGAATTCGAATGCTACGATGTCGGCCATCTCTATTCGCTGGCGCATTTCCGCGACCGGGGTCTGGTGTCGGGACCGCTGTTCATCCAGTTCGTGCTGGGCATATTGGGCGGCATCGGCGCCGACCCTGACAACCTCGTCCATATGAAGCGGATCGCCGACAAATTGTTTGGCGACAGCTACCAGTTCTCCGTGCTGGCCGCCGGCCGCCAGCAGATGCCGTTGATCTCGATCGCCGCGGCGATGGGCGGCAATGTCCGGGTCGGGCTGGAAGACAGTCTCTATGACGGCCGCCAGCTGGCGAAATCCAATGCCGATCAGGTGCGCCGTATCTGTGGCATTCTCGACGGGCTGTCGCTGGAGGTTGCCACGCCCACCGAAGCGCGCGACATGCTGGCGCTCAAGGGCGGCGACCGGGTGGCGTTTTGAGAGACGACCGTGACCAATCCAACATCCGATGACGTCCTGTTACGCCCCGGCCGAGTGGAAGACGTCGAAACGATCCACACGGCGATCCTGAAACTCGGCACGCATATTGGCGCGCCCGAGGAGATCATTTCGACAGCAGATGATCTGCGCACCTATGGCTTTGGCGAAAAGCCCGCCTTCTCGACCCTGATCGCCGAAGTGGATGGGGAATTTGCCGGCCTGTGCCTGCATTTTCCGATCTTTTCGACCTGGATGGGGCGGCCTGGCGTCTATGTGCAGGATCTCTATGTCGAGGATCGGTTCCGCGGCCGCAAGATCGGCGAGCGGCTGCTGCGGCACGTTGCGGCGCAGTGCCGAAAGGAAGGTGGCGTCTATCTCCGGCTGTCCGTCGACACCGACAATGAAGGTGCCAAGGCCTTCTACGAGAGGCTGGGCATCGCCTGGTCGAGCTACGAGCAAACGCAGAAGATCATCGGCGAGGCGTTCTTTGCGTTCGCCGACGCGGCCGAAAATGGGGATCAGGAATGAAAGCCTTCTATGCCGAGGAACAGAAGCGCCACGACCCCAAGGCCTTTCTTTCGAGCGGTGCGGCACAGCCCAATCCGGAAAAGCCGGAGCGCGTCGAGAGATTATTAGCCGGCGCATTATCTGCAGGTTGCACAATCGAGCGGCCTCGGGATCACGGGCTCGGTCCTGTCTCAGCGGTGCACACGCCGGAATATCTGGATTTCCTCGAGCACATCTACACGCGCTGGCAGCGCATCGAAGGCGCGTCGGCTGAAGTGATCCCGAACATCCATCCGATTGCGCGCAACGGCTCCTATCCGGCCTCGGCGGTCGGCCAGGCCGGTTATCACATGGCCGACACCGCTTGCCCGATCTCGGGCGAAACATGGCAGAGCGCGCTGTGGAGCGCCTGGAGCGCGGTGGACGCGGCCGAGGCGGTGATGTCAGGCGCGCCGGCCGCCTACGCTCTGTGCCGCCCACCTGGCCACCATGCCTTTGCCGACGTCGCCGGCGGCTTCTGTTTCATCAACAACTCGGCCGTTGCCGCGCAGGTCTTGCGCAGGACTGCGTCGCGCGTGGCGATCCTCGATGTCGACTTGCATCACGGCAACGGCACGCAAGGGATCTTCTATACGCGGCCGGACGTACTCACCGTCTCGCTGCATGCCGATCCGGTGCGCTTCTATCCGTTCTTCTGGGGCCATGCCGACGAGCGCGGCGAAGGCCCCGGCCTCGGCTACAATTTCAACCTGCCACTGCCGCGCAAATCCGCCGACGCGGCGTTTCTCGCAGCGCTCGAGGTGGCGTTCCAGCGCATCCGTGCCTTTTCGCCGGACGCGCTGGTCGTGGCGCTCGGCCTCGATGCGTTCGAAGGCGATCCGTTCGGGGGGCTTTCGGTGTCGACGCCTGGCTTCTCGCGCATTGGCGAGGCCATCGCCAAGCTCGGCCTGCCGACGGTCATCGTCCAGGAGGGCGGCTACCTCTGCGACGAACTCGGTGACAACCTCACTGCGTTCCTCACCGGCTTCGGCGGCAAGACGCGATGAATGCTCAAGCCAGCGTCAGGAGCGCTGCTGCCTGAGCATGGCGATAACCCGGTGCACACTCTCCAGCGTCTCGTCGATTTCGGCAGTAGTGTTGTAGTGAGCAATGCCGATGCGCACGACGCCATGCTCGGCCGGAATGCCCAATTGGTGGACGATCTCCCAGGCGTAGTTGTGCCCCGACCACAGGAAGATGTTTTCGGCATTCATCTGCCGAACGATCGTCTCCGGGACGATGCCGTCGACGGTGAAGGAAACCGTCGGCACGCGCTCGCCAAGCCGCTTCGGATCGGTGATGCCGTGGATGGTCAGACCTGAAATGTCGGAGAGGCCGTCGATCAGCTGTTGCGCCAGCGGGTTTTCATAGGCGATCGAAACCGCAAACGCCTTGGCAATCTTCTGCCTTCTTGAACCGCCCTCGCCTGCCGCCGCGCCAAGGTCGGCAAAGTAGTCGACCGCGGCCGTGAGCCCGGCCATCAGCTCGATCTGCGGTGTACCAAGTTCGAACCGCTCCGGCAGGCCATTGGACGAACAGCGGCATTTGTAGGGCTGCAAGTCATCGATGACGTCGCGCCGTCCCCACAAAATGCCCATGTGCGGACCGAAGAATTTGTAAGCCGAACAGATCAGGAAATCGCAGCCGAGTTCCCGAACATCGATCAAACCGTGCGGCGCGAACTGCACGGCATCGACATAGACCAGCGCGCCGGCGTTCCTGGCGATGGCGGTCAGCGCCTTCACGCGATTGATGGAACCGGTCAGGTTGCTGGCGTAGTTCAACGCCACCAGCCGTGTCTTCTCGGAAAGCAGACCAGCCAGCGTCGCCTCTTCGACCTGCCAGCTCTTTTCGTCGAACGGCAGCCAGCGCACGACGAGGCCGAGGTCCTCGGCCAGCTGCAGCCAGGGCGATACGTTGCCCTCATGGTCCATGCGGGTGAGGATGATCTCGTCGCCGGGCTTCATCGTGCGGCCGAGCGTGCGCGACATGTGGTAGGTCAGCGTCGTCATGTTGGCGCCGATGATGATTTCCTCGGGGCTAGCGGCGCCAAGGAAATCGGCCATCGCCTGATGCGCCTCATCGACGACAACTTGCGCGGCAATCGTCGTTTCGAAATAGCCGCCAAGATTGGCATTGGTGGTCAAAAGACAGCGCGACACGGCGTCGGCGACCGCCTGTGGCACCTGCGTGCCGGCAGGGTTATCGAGATAGATGCGGCGGCGGCCCTTGTCGGCCAGGGACAGTGCCGGAAATCTTTCGCGGACCAGCTCGATCGGAAAATTCATGATTGCCCCGCTCCCATTGTAATCATTGGATATTCAGCTGCAGCGATCCCAATCAAGGACAGGGATTGCCGACCCGCTGATGGATCGCATCCACCGCCTTCTGCATCTCTTCGGTCCAGACGATTTCGACGGAAGACAACGCCATGTCGAGCTGCGAAATGGTGGTGGCGCCGACGATGTTCGAGGTCACGAACGGCCGGCTCGAGACATAGGCATTGGCAAACAGCGCCGGTTCCAGGCCAAAGGAGCGCGCCAGCTCATTGTATTCGAGCTGTGCTTCAGCGGCATTGGGCGTCTCGTAACGTTGGCCGCGGTTGAACAGCTGCGAGCGCGACCCTTGCGGGCGCGCGCCATGGTCGTATTTGCCGGTGAGGTAGCCCTGCGCCAGCGGCGAATAGGGGAGCAACGACACCTGCTCGCGCTCGCAGACCTCGGCAAGGTTCACCTCGAAGGTGCGGTTGACGAGATTGTAGGCGTTCTGGATCGACGCGACGCGGGGTCCGATCCCTTTGTCAGCCTCCGCAAGGAACCGCATCACACCCCAGGAACTCTCGTTCGACAGGCCGAAATGGCGGATCTTTCCGGCCTTCACCAGTTCGTCGAACACGACGAGCGTCTCGGCAATCGGCGTTTCGTCAGCCGGAGCGCCGACAGAATCGGCGCGCGGTGACACGGCGCCGACGCGCGTCGGGTTGGCGCCCCAGGGAATGTCGCGTTCGGGCCAATGGATCTGATAGAGGTCGAGATAGTCGGTGCCGAGCTTGGCCAGTGACTTGTCGACGGCGTCAAAAATATCGGCGCGCACCAGCTGCGATGGCCTGTCGCCGCGAAACCAGCGGTTGGCCGTGCGGCCAACAACCTTGGAGGCCAGGATCACCTTGTCACGGTTGCGATTGGCCTTCATCCAGCTGCCGATGATCTTTTCGGTCCGCCCTTGAGTCTCGGCCTTGGGTGGGATCGGGTAGAGCTCGGCAGTGTCGATGAAATTGACGCCGCGCGAAAAGGCCAGGTCCATCTGGGCGTGGCCCTCGGCCTCGGTGTTCTGCTGGCCCCAGGTCATGGAGCCCAGGCAGATCTGGGTAACAAGAAGATCGGTCCGACCGAGACGGCGCTTGTGCATGGAATTCTGCTCCGGAGGGAAAGCGTGCGCGGTAGCGCGGGAGGAAGCGCATCTATAGGCAAAGCAGAGGCGCTCTCCAAGCCTCGGCAGACCGACTTTTGCGTGAACCAGCTGCGTTTAGCGGCGAGCGCCGGCCAGCGCGCGGCGCTTGGCTTCGTCGATCAGCATGTTGGCCACCTGCATGCGGATCATGGCGCGCTGGCGCAGATGCGGGGCGACACGGTCGGGATGGTTGGCAAAGGCAAAGCTGCGGCGCATGCGGCTGAAGTCGGCGATCTGCTTGGGCTGGTTGAGGCCAAGTTCGACCGCGATGGATTCGGGATCCATCGGCGGCAGCTTTTCCTCGGGCTTTGGTTCTTCGCCGGCGAGAACCAGTTTGGCATGATCGAGCAAGGCGGCGAATTCGGTCGCCAGATCAGCACCCGCCTCGCGATATTCAGTGGCAAAGCCGCTGCCCGAAACCTTGATGCGGCCGGAATGGAGTTCATCGGCCACCGAGAGATAGTCGAACGGGATGGATGGACGAGCGCCGGCCTCTTCGCCCTCGATCTCGTCATCCCCAATTCCGTCGCCCTTGTCGGAAGCGACGAAGAGGTCGTCGAGCAACGAAGCGAAATCCCGCTTGGCGCCAGTAGCGATGTCAGCCTCCCTCTTGCCCGACCGTGCAAGCTTCAGAGCATAGAACCGGCTCGTTAAAAATGCATGCCACCGATCTTAACGAATTTAGCCGTTGCGCGTGTTCGCCGCTTCAACCTCCTCAATCCCAAAAACAAAAAGCCGGACTGCACTTTCATGCAGTCCGGAATTCGCCAGGAGTGGCGAGGAAAAGCCGGCCATGTAGCCAGCATTCGAGCCTACGGTGCGCGGCGCGCAAAAGTTTCGATCGATTCAGGAAATGGCGAAAAAAATTCGCCAAGACATGGCAGGCATGCAAATGCTGCACTGCACAATTGTCACGATTCACCTATACTGGCTGGCGTGGAGGACCAAACTGGAGCCTAAATCATGGGTTTCTTCACTGAAATGTTCGCCCGGCCGCGCCCGCAGGAACATCTGAGATACCGCTCGGCGCTCGCACTGCTCCATGCAATGAGCAATGCCGACCGCGCCGACATCGGCATCAAGCCGGCCGATTTTCCGCGCATCGCCCGCGAAATGTCCATTCGCTAACTACCATCGGAGTCGTCAGATGTCCCGGATCAGTCTGGGACATCTCGAAAAGTCAATCCTCAGCGCGCTCCCAGGAACGTCGCCTTGCCCAACGGCACGCCATTGTGGCGAAGGATGTCGTAAGCCGTGGTGAGGTGGAAATAGAAGTTGGGCATGGCCACATGCAGCAGATACTGCATGCCAGGCATCGAACTTTCGCGTCCGCCAAGCTTCAGCTCGATGATCTTGTCGTCGGAGCCCTCGAACTCGGCAGCCGAAAACGTCGTCAGAAGGTCCAGGGTCTTCGTGATGCGTGCCTGGATATCGGCGAAACTCGCCTCATTGTCCTCGTATCTCGGCACTTCGCGACCGGCGAGCCGGGACGGCGCGCCCTTGGCGTGATCAGTGGCGATCTGCACCTGCCGGGTCAGAGCGTACATGTCGGGCGCCAGCCGAGAGGTCAAAAACACCTGCGGATCGATCTTGCGGTCAAGCGCATTCTGTTCGGCGGTCGCCAGCACATTGGAAAGTGCTTTCAGCCTGGCTGAAAACACAGGCACGGATGCCTCATACATCGATATCGTCACGTCAAATCTCCTGCCCGGCCGAACGCCGGCGGACGCGACGTAGCGCCTTCGCGCAGGATTTTTCAAGACTGCCGACGCCGCGTCACCACGTTGCCGCAATCGCCAGAGTAGAATCTGCCCATCGAGCGGAGATTCCCGATGAGACGCGCCCTTTTCGCAGCGACTGCCTTTCTCTCCCTTGCCCCGATCGGCCAGACGGCATTGGCCGCCGAAGATGCACCCGAAGCGCCTTATGTCGACGACCGGTCGAGCGCCGATGCGGTTGTCCGTTCGCTCTACAGCGCCATCAGCCGGCACGAATTCGCCCGTGCGTGGGGCTATTTCGGCGATACAAAGCCGGCAAAGGATTTCGACAGTTTCGTCAAGGGTTATGACGGCACCGACAAGGTCGAGGTCGCCACCGGAGCTGTCTCCGACGAAGGTGCGGCCGGCAGCATTTTCTACAACGTCCCCGTCGCCATCCGCGCCACCGACAAGAGCGGCGGCGAAAAGGTGTTTGCTGGCTGCTATACGCTGCGCCAGGTGAATGCCCAGATCCAGGCGGCTCCGCCCTTCGATCCGATCCACATCGAAAAAGGCGCGCTGAACCCCTCCACCGCCGATTTCGAGGAGGCGCTGCCGCCTAGCTGCGGCGACGGCCCACCACCGCCGAAGAAAGACACCGCACTGGAGCAGGCCAAGAAAGCCTTTCTGGCGACCTATGGCGACCAGTGCGACAAGCAGTTCCTCGCCGATGAGCCGACCGTTTTTTCGATCAAATACAAGGACAAGGATGCGCAGCCCGGCGATCCCGACAAGGAGACACGGCTGTTCCATTTTTCCTGCTCGGCCGCGGCCTACAATGAAAGCTCGATTTACTACATGACCGACGACGTCTCGGGCGTGCAGCAATTGCAGTTCGCCGAACCCAAGATGGACATCCGCTACGAAAACAATGACAGCGACGGCAAATTGCTGGGCATGACTATCGTCGGTTTCCAGACGTCCGGCTGGGCGGTCAATTCCGACTATGACGAGGCTGCCCACACGATCACCACGTTCAACAAGTGGCGCGGCGTCGGCGATGCGTCCGACGCGGGGACGTATCTGTTTAGCAACGGCAATTTCTCGCTGGTCCAGTACGACGTCGATGCGTCCTATGACGGCGAGCAAAATCCGCAGACGGTTGTCGACTACAACACCGCGCCTTGAGCGCCACACGGACTTGCCGGCAGCACCGATCAGGGCGCCTTCGACAGCATCCAGTTGAGCGTGCCGCGCCAGTCGGTCATGCGGATCGGCGTGCCATGGGTGCCGGTCTCGAAACGGATGAAACGGGTTGGATAGGCCTTCGATTTGGCCAGGATCGAGCGAAAGAACGCTTCCTGATTTGCCACCGGGAACACCACGTCGTGGCTGCCCTGGCCGAAAAAGACCGGTACGCGGCGCTTGAAGGCAGGGCTGGTGAAAAAGCTCTCATCCCACAGCGAGCCGAGCAGCAGCAGCCCATTGATGCGGCCGCCTGTGTCCTTGCGCGCGGCCAGCTTCCAGCAGAGCGCGCCGCCCATCGAGCCGCAGGCGACGAAGATCTTCGCGCCGGGCGACTGTTCGGCGTAGTGACCGATCAGGGCAGCGACCTGCGCCGCTCCCGTATCGGCGAAATCGGGAAAGTCCGGGCTGAGATAGAGGCCGCCATTGCCGGCCATCAGGTTCTTGAGCCGGTTGAAATTGCCGCCGAAGGTGAAGTCGTCGACGCCTTGCTTGCGGCTGCCGCCCTGCCCGTGCAGGTAAAGCACGATGATGCCGGCGCCCTCGGTCTTGCCGACGGCGACATGCCTGACATCGCCGGCATCGGTTTTCAGCAACAGGTCCTGCTGCACCTTGCGAACGCTGGTGTCGGTGTATTGGGCGTTCACCCGGCGCTCGGGGACCTGGTCACGCTGGTTGATATCGCGCAGCTCGCGGTAATCGAGGACCGTGTAGGCGCCGTTGCTGTCGGACGACAGCGTGGCCGGATAGGCGAAGAGATCGTCCTTGAAAGGTTTTAACGTGAGCGTCTGACCTTCAGCGACCGACGACACCAGTGTTGCCGCGGTTGCAAGGACGCAGAAATATCTGAGAAAGTGAAAAGTCATCCCTCAGGCATGCGTAATTCGGCTTGGGTTTGTCAATCCTGCAGCACGCCGCCTGCGTCTTCCAGCGCCTCGCGTGTGTCGACATCGACAGATGCCGCCGCGCCGATCTCGACGTCGATGACATCGAACCCTTCGGCCTCGACGAGATGGCGGGCGCCGGTGTCGCCTTCCAGATGGGCGATCGCCGGAAACAGCGAACGCGGCAACAGCACCGGGTTGCCGCGCTTGCCGTCATGCGAGGCGCGGACCACCGCATTGCCGCCGGCCTTGCGGAAGGTATCGATCAACCTGTCGAGGTCGTCGGACGTGATGTCAGGCATGTCGCCGAGAACGATCATCACGCCGGCGCAACCTTCCGGCAGATAGGCAATGCCGGCTTTCAGCGAGGTGGACAGGCCCTCGGCAAAGTCGGGATTGTCGGCGAAGGTCACGTCGAGGCCCGCCAGCGCCGCACGCACCCGCTCGCGCTGGTGGCCGGTGACGACAATCGTGCCCGATGCCTTCGAGCCGAGCGCCCGCTCGGCGGTGCGGCGCACCAACGGCTTGCCGTCGAACAGCGCCAGCAGCTTGTTCGGCCCGCCCATGCGGCTCGACCGTCCCGCCGCCAGAAGCACGATGCCAACCTTGAGCTGGCTTTTGACCGGCAGCGGTTCGCGCGGCTGCGGCCGTGTCGGGATTTCCATCAGCAGCCCGCCGACCCCCATGCCGGCAATATCCCTGGCGGTCACGTCGAGGCCGGCGATCAGCCTGTCGAGCACCCAGTCGAAGCCGTTCTCCTTCGGGCTGCGGGCGCAACCCGGCGCACCGATGACGCGCTTGCCGTTGAGTGTACCCAGCACCAGCAGATTGCCGGGATCGACCGGCATGCCCGCGCGGACGACGGTACCGCCCGCCTTCTCGATCGCCGCCGGAACGACATCGGCGAAATCGCTCATCGCCGAGGCGCCGAAGATCACCACCATGTCATTGTCGCGCGCCAGGGAGACCGCGGCTTCCGCCACCGGCGCGATCTCATGCGGCGTGCGGCGCTCCGCCGTCAGCCTGCCGCCCGTACGCGCCAGCCGCGCTTCGGTGACGCGCAGCGTCTTGTCGAGCACGGAAGGCTTGATACCGGGCAGAACCGTCTGGATGACGCCGACACGCACGGGCCGGTAGGCATTGACGGCAAAGATCTCGCCACCGGCGCAGATTTTCGTCGCGGCGTCGACCAACGCCGAACTGACCGCGAAGGGAATGATCTTCACCGTCGCGACCATCTGGCCCTTCTCGACCGGTGCATGCTGCGCCAGTGTGGCGATGGTGATGGCCGGATCGATGGCATTGATGGCATCGATCATGGCGGCATCGACCGTGAAGATGCCCGACGCTTTGGCATGGAGATTGACCCGCCCGGTCGCGGCCGACCTGGCCTCGATGCCGCGAAAGGTCATGCTTTCGGCTATTCGTTGAGCGGCGGCATCCTCGCCGAGGTCGTCGGCGGCCAGTACGGCTGCAACGACCTGCGAAATGCCGGCGGCCCGCAGCAGCGCCACATCTTCGGCGCTCAGCCTGTGTGCCTTGCGAAAGCGGCATTCGCCGGCGGTGGTGGCGTGCGCCAGCACCGCGCCTTCCGCCGTCTCAATCGGGATCGGGCCGAATTTCACGCCGCCGCGCCTTTTGCGTCCAGCCCGCGCGAACGGAAGGCGAGGATCGCTTGCGCCAACACCGCAACGGCGATCTCGGCCGGGCTGGCAGCACCAATATCGAGCCCGATCGGCGCATGGATACGGGCGATCTGGTCAGCGGTTGCGCCCAGCGCCAGCAGGCGTTCGACCCGCTTGGCGTGCGTCTTGCGGCTGCCCAGTGCGCCGACATAGAAGCAGTTGGCATCGAGCGCGGCTTTCAGAGCGAAATCATCGACCTTCGGGTCATGGGTGACAGCGACAAGTGCGGTGTAGCTGTCGAGCGGCTGGCGCTTCAGCACATCCTCCGGCCATTCGGCATGAAGCGCCACGTCAGGGAAGCGGTCCGGCGTGGCGAAGGCGGTGCGGGGATCGATGATCTCCACGGGGTAGCCGGCAATCCTGGCCATCGGCGCCAGCGCCTGGCTGATGTGTACGGCACCGATCACCACGAGGCGCGGCTGCGGCAGATGCGCATTGAGAAAGAAAGTCCGCCCCTCTGCTTCGACCGAACCGGAATTGCCGGTGCGGAACGCCTTGGCAATCGCGGCGCCGAGATCGCCGGCGACCGGATCGCCCTCGCGCACGATCCGGTCGCGACCATCACCGAGATCGGTGACAAGGATCGCCGCACGGCGGGCACGGCGTTCGGCGTTGAGCGTTTTCAGCGCGTAGGGATCCATTCGAGATCAGCCCAGCCTTTCCACGTACACCTTGATGCGGCCACCACAGGACAGGCCGACCTGCCAGGCGGTTTCGTCGGCGACACCGAACTCCAGCATCCTGGCCTTGCCGCTGTCGATGACGTCGATGGCCTCGGTGACAACAGCGCCTTCGACGCAGCCGCCCGAAACGGAGCCGTGGAAATTGCCGTCCGCGTCGATGACCAGATGGCTGCCTACAGGCCGGGGCGCCGAACCCCAGGTCTCGACCACTGTCGCGATGGCCACGTCCTTGCCGTCCTTCATCCAGCCTTCCGCGATGATCAGCGGATCGCGGGCCTCATCCAGATAAATGCTGTTTTCCATGACCGTTTCTCTAGGAGTCTGTTTTTCTCGAGGATCCGTTTTCGGATTGGAAAGATATGGTTATGCGGCGTGCCTCGCGCCAGCGTCCAGCCATCGGCGCGGATCGACGGATTGTGCCGATTTCTTGTCCAGCGACGAGCAGAGATCGGCGAGCGCATCGAGGTTGTGCACCGAGCGGAACTCGTCGACATGTGGCAGCATCGCCTTGACGCCACGAGCGCGCGCCTGGAAGCCGTCGAAACGCAGCAACGGGTTCAGCCAGATCAGCCGCCGGCAGGATTTGTGCAGGCGCTCCATTTCCTCCGACAGGCCGGAGACATCGTCACGCTCCAACCCGTCAGTGATCAGAAGCACGACCGCGCCCTGCCCCAGCACGCGCCGCGACCATATCAGATTGAACTCGGCAAGTGTGTCGCCGATGCGGGTGCCGCCCGACCAGTCCTTGACCGCCGCCGAGCAGTCGGCAAGTGCTGCATCAGGATCGCGGTGGCGCATCTGCCGGGTCAGGTTGGTCAGCCTTGTGCCGAAGACGAACGTGTGCACGCGCCGGCGTTTTCCGTGAGCGCGTGCAGGAAATGCAGGAAAATGCGCGTGTATTGGCTCATCGAGCCGGAAATGTCGGCCAGCACCACCAGCGGCGGATGAACTTCGCGCGGTGAGCGGAATTTTGGCAGGATCAGTTCGCCGCCGGTGCGCGCGGCCGAACGCATCATGGCGCGCGGATCGATGCGGCGGCCATGCGCATCGGCCTTGAAGCGCCGGGTTCGCACCATGTCGAAAGGCAGCCGGAGCTTGGCGATCGCCTTCTTGGCGTCGGCCATTTCGGCGGCGTTCATCTGGGCAAAGTCCTTAGCCCGCAGCACCTCGTTGCCGGAGAAGGTGAAGCGGGCGTCGACCTCGATCTCGGGGATTTCCTGGGCCGGCTGGTTCTTCTGGTGGCCCTCGAACATCGCCTGGCTGACGCGGTTCTCGGCAGGACGGGGCTTCTGCTTTTCCCTGGCGTCGGGCGCCACCGGCGAAAACATCGCCAGCATCTTTTCGATCAGTTCGCGCGACTTCCAGTACAGCCGGAACGCTTCGTCGAAAATGGCGTGATCCTCACGCCTGGACACCAGCACGGCGTGCAGCGTCCAGTAGAAGTCGTCGCGCGAACCGATGCCGGCGACCAGCACCGCCTCGATGGCATCCTTGACCGAGGCCGGCCCGACCCGCATGCCTGCCTTGCGCAAGGTGCGGGCGAAATAGACGATGTTGTCGGCGATCCGTCCGTGCGGCATGGCCTCTTTCGGCTCGGGGCGCGGCATCGCCTACTCCGCCGCCGAAAGCTCGGCCTTCACCTCGTTGAGGATGCGCCGGCCTTCGCCCTGTTCGATGCGGGCAATGTCGTCCTGGTATTTCAACAGCACGCCGATCGTGTCGGATACGGTTTCCGGATCGAGCGCCACCTTGTCGAGTTCGATCAGCGCGCCTGCCC
>NZ_RZRQ01000670.1:0-1145 GCF_003997785.1 Mesorhizobium sp. M7D.F.Ca.US.004.01.2.1
CCGCGACACCAACCGCTTCGAAACCCAGCTCGCTGAAGGCATTCGCGCCGGACAGCGCTTCCTGAGGGGCAATATCGGCACGCCGATTCCCACACCGCTCTCGACGCCGCGCCGCCCCGGCCAGGCGCTCAACGAAGAGACCGCCGGGGTGCTGCACAAATCCGAACCCGCCGATTGAGCAAGGAACCAGGCATGGAATTGGACAGCAGAGCCCTGTCGGTCACCAAATTCTGGCGCGATGCCGGCGAGGACGCGTGGTTCGAGAAGAATGGGGCATTCGATGCCGACTTCCGCAATCGCTTTCTCGATCTGCACTACGCCGCCGCGCGGCGTGAATGCGACGGCTGGCTGGAGCATGCCGAAGGCTCGCTGGCGCTGATGATCCTGCTCGACCAGTTTCCGCGGAACTGCTTTCGCGGAACCGGCCACATGTACGCGACCGACCCGCTCGCCAGATATTTTGCCACAAAGGCGATCGCGGCCGGCCATGATCTGGCGCTCGAGCAAGAAATCCGCGTCTTCCTCTATCTGCCGTACGAGCATTCGGAACTGCTCGCCGACCAGCACATATCGGTCGATCTGACCCAGACCAGGGCCGAACCCTACCTGAAGTATGCTGTCGAACATCGTGATATCATTCAGAATTTCGGTCGTTTTCCGCACCGAAACAAAATGCTTGGCCGCGAAACCACGCCGCAGGAGCAAACGTTCCTGGACGGCGGCGGATTCTCGGGCTGAAAGTTCGGCTGCCGCCTCATCCAGACGTCAGGCCAGCCACCAGTCCCGGCCGGACGACAAGCGCTCGATGCCGGACGTGTCGACGGCGACCAGCCGGTCCGTGATGCTGCGATCACCGACAACCAGGCCGGGCGCGATCTCGGCCAGCGGCGCCAGCACGAAGGCACGCTCCAGCATGCGCGGATGCGGCACCTCCAGCCCGGTCTCGTGGATAACGCGGTCGCCGAACACCAGAATGTCGATATCGATCAGCCGCGGCCCCCAGCGCTCCTCGCGCACCCGCTTCAGCTTGCGCTCGGCGTCGAGGCAGAGGTCGAGCAAGGCGCGCGGTGCAAGCCCAGTGGAAATTTCGGCGGCGGCATTGAGAAAGTCCGGCTGATCGAGCTTGCCCCAGGGCGGCGTGCGAT
>NZ_RZRQ01000671.1:0-1134 GCF_003997785.1 Mesorhizobium sp. M7D.F.Ca.US.004.01.2.1
GTATATACAATATGCACATAAGGCTCACACATGGACACCCTTGAATGGAAGCATCCCAAGCCACCCTTCCCGAAGGCGTTTTTCGATGACCTTCGTGCGTCGAAGGCCGGGTTCGTCTTGGCCGAGAGGTTTACCATCGCACCCGAAGAGGCTGGGAGGGCGTTTACGGTCAAGCGAGGACAGACTGTGCGCGTGGTCTGTGCCGAAGGCCCGCAGATCGCCGATATGTGCATCTGGAACGAACACGATCACAGCGAGCGGTTCTGGAATGAATATACGCTGAACCGCGAAGGGATCTTCGTACACCCAGATATGCGGCTGTGGAGCAATATGCCGAAGTTCAGGCCTATGATGACGGTGCTGACAGATACAGTTGAGAACAAGCCGATTCATCCCGGCGCCAGGCACCATTATGTTTTCGGCGCCCACTGTAACCCGCATGTCTGGTATTGGGTGACAAAAGACAAGGACCATCCCTTCGTCACCAGGTACAACTGCTACTGCAACCTGACACGGGCAGTGGCTCCGCACGGGCTGAAGGCGGCCGACCTGCACGACAACGTCAATCTGTTCATGAAGTGTTACATCGACCCCGAGACCGGCCTGCATCCGTGGGAAGTCACGGATGTAAAGAAGGGTGACTACGTCGAGTTCTACGCCGAGATGGACGTGCTTTGCGCAGTCTCCATCTGCCCTAGTGCGTCAGGACGCTACAGCTACGAGGAAGAGCAGGAAGCCACGCGTCCAATCGATATTGAAATCTATGACACTGGCAAATTCTTGCCCGACTACGAGGACCCGCTCGATCTTTGAACCCACCAAGGGCGGTCCGCCTGGCCTGATGGCCATGCGCGCAGGGTAGAGATATTTTTTTGACCTGGAAACGCCAAAGCCGCCGCGCACTGCGCGGCGGCTCTATTTGTTGCCGCTCGATTTGTTCAATCCAGCGAGAACATTATCTTCTGCGCGCCTTCCCACAAGGCGACCCGGCCGAGTTCGGGAAGCTTGTCGAGATTGGATGTCAAGGTGATGAAGTGATTGCCGGCGAGTTGCCCGACCTTGGAGGCGAAATGGACACTGCCATAAGCGAGCAGAATCTCGGTCTCGCTGATGCCGCCCGGATACAGGATGATC
>NZ_RZRQ01000672.1:0-1133 GCF_003997785.1 Mesorhizobium sp. M7D.F.Ca.US.004.01.2.1
CTATCGGGTTTCGCGTCGGGGATCGCGGCCAGCATGCGCTCGACGATGCCGTCGCTGCCGTAATGCGTGGTGACGCTGCTCATGGCCGTCCTCCGTCAAGGAGGCAGCTTCCCACCAACGGGATGTTTGCGCAACGCGCGCTGATTCAGGAACGTGATTCATGACCCGCTACGCCACCATCATCACCAACGATGACGGCCGTGAGGTCGTCAGCGCCATTGGCGAGTTCGAAGGTGCCGAGCCGCAGCCACGCCTCGGCCGTGTCGAACAGGTCGCGCCCGGCGTGCTGATCGGCATGGTGCGGGACGCGGCCGGCGGCTTTTGTTTCCCGCAAGCCGGCATCGCTGGGCAGCTTGTCGGTCTCGTCATGGCACGTCTCAAGGCACAGGCCGGTGTGACGAAGCCTGCCCAGGCGGCGAAGCCTGCCGATGCGGCAAGGCCGAAGCGGCCCCAGAGAGCAAAGAAACGGACCAAGAAGAACGCCCGCTCGAAGAAACCGGCCAACCGGGTCAGATCGGCACCGCCGAAGGCCGGCATTTCCGCTGCCGATGCCAATGCCACGGGGCAGGTCCATGACTGACAAGACCGCCGCCGGGCCAACGCGCCGCAAGCCGGCAAGGCGCAAACCCACTGCCAGCCCGGCTGCGCGGAGGCCGCGCCCCAAGCGCGCGAAGAAAACGCTGGGCGATGATTTCCTGGCTGCTGTGCGGGCTGATTTCCGCGCACATGGCGCCGGCGTCATCGCCGAGGTGCGGGCCGACAAGCCGGACCAGTATCTGAAGATCGTGCTTTCGGTGCTGCCCAAGGATTTTGATGCCACGATCAACCAAATGGACGGCTTAAGCGATGACGAGATCCGCAGCCGCATCCGGGCCCTCGAAGCCGTCGTCAAGCCGTTCCTCGAAGAGCTCGGTGATGTCCGCCAGGACGGAATATCTGGCGCTGCTGGCGGAACTGGACCGCAGGCGCCGGACTAATCTTCTTGCCGCCTACAAGCCGTATCAGCGCCAGGCCGAGTTTCACGCGGCAGGCGCGCAGAACCGCGAAAGGCTGTTCATGGCCGGCAACCAGCTCGGCAAGACCAGGGCAGGGGGCGCCGAATGGGCCATGCACCTCACCGGCCGCTATCCCGC
>NZ_RZRQ01000673.1:0-1132 GCF_003997785.1 Mesorhizobium sp. M7D.F.Ca.US.004.01.2.1
CTTCCGGATCGACACCCAGCGATTCCAGCGCCGAGCCGCCGAAAACAAGTGCAGATTCGAAGGTTTCACGCAGTTGATAATCAACGCCGGCGCGAATGAGCTGCAGCGCGGTACCACGATCGAAAGCGCGTGCCAGCACGGTGAGCAAAGGAAACTCAGCCTTGACGAGCTCCGCGATGCGGACGGCGGCATCGGCCTTGTCGACGCAGATCAGCACGGCGCGCGCCCGGCCGGCGCCGGCGGCATGCAGGATGTCCAGCCGCGTGCCATCGCCATAGTAAACCTTGAAGCCGAAATCGGCGGCCGCCTGGATCATTTCGACATCATTGTCGATGATCGAGACGTCGATGCCGCGCAGCAGCAGCGGCTGGCTGGCAATCTGGCCGAAGCGGCCGAAGCCGATGACCAGCACGCTGCCGGTCAGGCCATCGGCGACATCGACCCCGTCGAGCGACTGCTCGTCGCGCGGTGTCAGGTATCGCAGCGCGATGATCGCCAGCGGCGTCAGCACCATGGAGATGATGACGATCGCCGTCAGCGTCGCGTTGGCGTTGCCGTCGATGATGCCGACCGCCGCGGCCGCGGAGTAAAGGACAAAGGCAAATTCGCCGCCTTGCGCCATGAAGACCGCGCGCTCCAAAGCTTCGCGATGGCCGGTTTTCAGGATACGGGCGACGATGTAGATGCCGAACGCCTTCATCACCATGTAGGCGACGACATAGATGGCGATCAGCCGCCAGTTCGCGGCGACCACATGCAGGTCGAGCGACATGCCGACGGCAAGGAAGAACAGGCCGAGCAGGATGCCGCGGAAGGGTTCTATGTCGGCTTCGAGCTGATGGCGGAAGGTCGATTCGGACAGCAGCACGCCGGCCAGGAATGCGCCCATCGCCATCGACAGGCCGCTGAGCTGCATGGCGAGCGCGGATCCGAGAACCACCAGAAGTGCTGCCGCCGTCATCACCTCGCGAGCACGGGCATCCGCCAGGATGCGGAAGAACGGATTGAGCAGATACCGGCCAGCCACCACCAGGCCGACGATCGCGGCGAGGCCGATGCCGACCTCGGTCAGCCGCTCCGACAGGCTGGTGTCGGCTCCGCCGGGCGCCAGGAACGCGATCAGGGCCAGCAA
>NZ_RZRQ01000674.1:0-1112 GCF_003997785.1 Mesorhizobium sp. M7D.F.Ca.US.004.01.2.1
TACTAATAGAATGTTGGTTCGGTCAGGCGGGCTCACGTGGCCTGTCAAATCAGGAAATTTCTCGCGGGACAGGTCATAGCGGAATACTACGCTGAGGCGCCGACATCCCATCGCTGCTGAATAGGCTACGAAACGAGTCGTGACGAATGCAATTTTCGCGGCGACGCAGTCCATACCTACTCACGCAACGGTGATAGCTGTTCAACGAAACCGTTCGTCGACACGCGCGTTTTGTGCAGTGCGGTCCATCTGAGGTTCCATCATGTACGAAGCGTGGTTTTCCAAGCCGGTGCCAGTCACCACCGGCATTGGCGGAAATATTCGCAACCTCTTGAATGCTCAACAGGCGCTAGATTTGCTTGGAGGCAATTGGCGCGATGCAGGAAGTCAAAAACATCGGTCCGCGTTGAGAGCTTGCCAGCAGGCCATAAACGGCGGCGTTTCCGCCGATGTTGCAAGAGAAGTTTTTGTCGAAGCCGCCCGAGAGGCGCATATTTTGGTTGAATGAGATCACAGGTTGCGCGCCGGTTTCCTTGTCGGCCTCGAAGGTCCTTTCGTCGGCAGGAAGGTCTCCGGTCAGTTGGGCATTCGAAAATCCCTCAAGGATTACAATACCAGATCGCGATTGAGAGACGCGTAATTGCTGGCGAGGTAGATCGACCGCGTTTGGAGAAAGCTCGCATCTACTAGGTGTTCAACCAACGCGGTCTTGTTCAGCGCCATCCTGTTTTCTACGGCGGGTGCCAAAGGCCAGCAATGCCGAACGATCACGCTCCTCGGCTTGCTTCCTCGACCGCACGCGCATCAGATCCTTCCAGCCGACATAGCCGACCAGTTGCTGGCTCTCGCGGGTGACGACCGGCAGATGCGAGACATTGGCCACCAACAGCTTGTCCGACAGACCTTCCAGGTATTCGTCGGGATAGGCAAGCGTCACCTTGCTTCCAGCAAGCAGGTCGTCGAGCGTGGTCGTCCTGTGCTTGCCGGCGCGGCGCCAGCGCAGGATCGCCGGCGGATCGATGAGGCCGAGCACCCGCCTGTTCTCGTCGATGACCGGGAAGCTCGGATGCCGGGTTTCCGGCGCGGTCAGGAACGCCGCCGCGCCATGCAGC
>NZ_RZRQ01000675.1:0-1109 GCF_003997785.1 Mesorhizobium sp. M7D.F.Ca.US.004.01.2.1
GAAGCCAAGACCGCCGAGACCGAACTCGAAGTCGTCGAAGGCATGCAGTTCGACCGCGGCTACCTCTCGCCCTACTTCGTCACCAACGCCGACAAGATGGTTGCCGAGCTCGAGGACGTCTACATCCTCCTGCACGAGAAGAAGCTGTCCAACCTCCAGGCCATGCTGCCGGTTCTCGAAGCCGTCGTGCAGACCTCGAAGCCGCTGCTCATCATCTCGGAAGACGTCGAAGGCGAGGCTCTGGCCACGCTGGTCGTCAACAAGCTGCGTGGCGGCCTGAAGATCGCCGCCGTCAAGGCGCCGGGCTTCGGTGATCGCCGCAAGGCCATGCTGGAAGACATCGCCATCCTCACCGGTGGCCAGGTCATCTCGGAAGACCTCGGCATCAAGCTCGAGAACGTCGGCCTCAACATGCTCGGCCGCGCCAAGAAGGTGTCGATCTCCAAGGAGAACACCACCATCGTCGACGGCGCCGGCAAGAAGGCCGAGATCCAGGGCCGCGTTGCCCAGATCAAGCAGCAGATCGAAGAGACCACTTCGGACTACGACAAGGAGAAGCTGCAGGAACGTCTGGCGAAGCTCGCCGGCGGCGTTGCGGTGATCCGCGTCGGCGGTGCGACGGAAGTCGAAGTCAAGGAAAAGAAGGACCGCGTCGATGACGCCCTCAACGCGACCCGCGCGGCCGTCGAAGAAGGCATCGTTGCTGGTGGTGGCGTCGCGCTGCTGCGCGCTTCGGCCAACATCAAGGCCACCGGCGTCAATGCCGACCAGGCCGCCGGCATCAACATCGTGCGTCGTGCGCTGCAGGCTCCGGCCCGCCAGATCGCGGCCAACGCCGGTGCGGAAGCATCGATCGTTGCCGGCAAGATCCTTGAGAACAAGGGCGCGACCTTCGGCTACAACGCCCAGACCGGCGAGTATGGCGACATGATCGCCATGGGTATCGTCGATCCGGTCAAGGTTGTCCGTACGGCTCTTCAGGACGCGGCCTCGGTCGCCGGCCTGCTGGTCACCACCGAAGCCATGATCGCGGAGGCTCCGAAGAAGGAGTCGGCTGGCGGCGGCATGCCTGGCGGCATGGGCGGCGGCGGCATGGGCGGCATGGGCGG
>NZ_RZRQ01000676.1:0-1105 GCF_003997785.1 Mesorhizobium sp. M7D.F.Ca.US.004.01.2.1
GCATTGTCCGGCGCGCAACATCTCGATCGCCCGCAACGCCTGCCTCGACGCCAGCATTGCGGATTTCGTCGCCTTCATCGACGACGACGAGACGGCAACACCGTCATGGCTCGCCGAGCTGGTCGCGATGGCTGGAGCCAGCGGTGCCGCCGCTGTGCTCGGCCCGGTCAGGGCGCGCTATCGCCCGGATGCGCCGGACTGGATGCGGCGTGGCGATTTCCATTCGACCTTGCCCGTCTGGGTGCGCGGCGAGATCCAGACCGGCTATACCTGCAACGTTCTGCTGCGGATGGGATCGGACAGCCTGCGCGGCCGCCGCTTCAGCCTGGCGCGCGGCCAGACTGGCGGCGAGGACACTGAGTTCTTCGACCAGATGCACAAAGCGGGCGGCCGCATTGCCTTCTCACCCGAGGCTTGGGTCAACGAGGTGGTGCCGCGCTCAAGGGCGGCATTCGACTGGCTCGGCCGCCGCCGCTTCCGCGTCGGCCAGACGCACGGCCATCTCCTGGGCAGCAGCGCCAGCGGCATCGGCCTGGTCAAGCAGGTCGGCCTGGCGTCGGCAAAGGCCATCTATTGCTTCGCCTCGGCACTTCCGGTCGTCGTCAGTCCGGTTCGCAGGAACCGCAGCGTGCTGCGCGGCATCATGCATGTCGGCGTCGTCAGCGGCCTTGTCGGCATCCGCGAAATCCGCCTCTACGGCCAGCCTTCGCCGCAGGAAGGAGGCAAGCGTGCAGCCTGACGTCTCCTTTGTCCCCGATGTTTCCTTTGTGATTGCCGCCTACAACGCCGAGGCGACCCTCGATCGGGCGATCGCCAGCGCCATCGCCCAGAAGGGTGTCAGCGTCGAAATCATCGTCGTCGACGACAAGTCGCGCGATGCGACGCTGGACGTGGCGCGCGCCTATCCCAGGGAAATCGTCCGCGTCGTCGCCCTGGCCAGCAATCGCGGTCCCGGCGGCGCCAGGAATGCCGGCCTCGACGCCGCGCGCGGCAGATGGATCGCGGTTCTCGATTCCGACGACGCGGTCTTTCCAGATCGGCTCGCCACGATGATCGCGCGCGCCGAAACGGCCGGTGCCCAGATCGCCATCGATAATCTGCAGGT
>NZ_RZRQ01000677.1:0-1101 GCF_003997785.1 Mesorhizobium sp. M7D.F.Ca.US.004.01.2.1
ACAATAGATTCGCCCTCTCATTTCCACGTGGGCGATGCTCCTGAATTAAAGAAGCGCACGGCCTCCAAAGCTCTGGCGGGATGGGGCCGCGCTGACCAATCCTTGCCCAGCCTGTAGCGTCCGACGCGGAGGAGCCAGTAAAGCCGGATTTGAAGGGCAACGCGGCGCTCATGGCCTTGCCTGATTGGAACCTGCGGAGACCGGCCTCGTTTGGCTGTAGCCATGGCAAAAATCGATCCCAGGACTGTCGCCAATCTTTTGAGGGAATATGCGCAACGGGCGTCTATGCGCGGCGACAATCCCTATCGCACAAAGGCATACTTGCGCGCGGCAGACAGTCTGATGACGCTGTCGCAACCGCTTGATCGGATCATTGCCGCCGGCGCCCTCACCAGGATCCCGGGGATCGGTGACGCGATCGCGGACATCGTGACCAAACTTTACCAAACCGGCACGCACCCAAGCCTTGAGAAGCTGCGCGAGGATGTTCCAGCGGGCGTGCTGGAGCTGTTTACCATACCCGGGCTTCGTCCCGATAAGATACTGAAGCTTCATCAGGCGCTCGGCGTGAACTCGCTTGCGGAGCTTGAGGCCGCGGCAAGAGAAGACCGCATACGCCCAGTCAAAGGCCTCGGCGCCGCGCTTCAGACAAAGCTCCTGCAGAACCTGGCCATCGTGCGAAGCGGCGAAACGCAACTTCACATGCACAAGGCCGCCGCCCTTCTCGAACATGCGGTCATATCGGTGAAGCAAGCGCATCCAGAGTTTTCGCGCGTCGAAATTGCAGGCGACTTCCGTCGCGGTTGCGAGCTCGTTTCCGACCTCGCCCTGGTAGCGCAGGGCAGAAAGTCGACTGGTATCGAGGATACGAGCCTCAGGCTTGTTGTCACAGACAGGAAGCACTTTGGCGCGAGCCTGCTCGAAGCAACCGGTTCGGCAGAACACCTTGAGCAACTGAAGACGTTCGCTGCCGAGAAGGGTTTCACTCTAAACGCCGACGGGCTTCATCGCGGGAGAAAGCTGATCGCGTCAGCGACAGAAGAAGAAATTTACCAAGCTCTAGACCTGCAGTTTATCGAGCCTGAATTGCGCGAAGGCAGG
>NZ_RZRQ01000678.1:0-1093 GCF_003997785.1 Mesorhizobium sp. M7D.F.Ca.US.004.01.2.1
CTGGAGCTCGATCGAGACCCGCCGCGCCAGCGCGCGGTCGCCGGTGACGAGAGCCGCCCTTTGGCCGGGTTGTTCGACCGCGCGCTTGAGCGCGACGGCGATGGCAACGGCTTCATCGCGTTCGCTGGCAGCTTCGAGCAAGGTCACTTCGGCGAAGGCGCCGGCAATATCGGATGCCGGGAACCCGGCACGCGTCTCAGCCCAGAGTTCGGTGGTCTCGGCCGGCCGCAATGCTTCGCCGACAAGGGCGGCGCGAAGCGCAAGTTGCGGTTCGCCCGCGCTGATCTCCTCGACATCGCCGCGCAGCACGCCGATCTTGGCGATCAGCCTGGCGAGGCCATATTGCGGGTGGCCAAGCACGGCCGGACGCGCACCTGGCGCCGCGATTGCCTGGAAGGACGCTTCGTCCAGCATCCGGTCGAGACCGGGCAGCACGATGGCACCGCCGGGCAAGCGCGCGATCGCGGCAAGCAGTTCTGCCGTGGCAGGGATCGAGCCGGTCGAGCCCGCGGCGATGACCGGGCCGGCCGGCGGATTGCGCTGCAGCCGTGCGGCCTCGGCGCGGATCAGCGCGTTGCGATGCGCAGCCGGATTGGAGCGGTCGCTCTCTTCAAGGAATTTCGGCCAGGCGTCGGTGACGATGCCGAGGAATTCGAGCGTCACCTGCCACCATCCGGCAAGGTTGCCGGTCACCAGACCGGTGAGCTTGGCCCAGTCGGTGCCTTCCGTCTCGATCTCGTCCATCAGCCGGGCGAGATCGCGCGCCAGCCAGATCGCGTCGGCGGTGGAGGCCGGGATGACGATCTCCTCGGCAAAAAGGGCGGCGACATGTGCCGGCAGCCGGCGTTTCCAGGCGCGCACCAGCGGCGTCAACAGCAACAGGCGTTCGGTTGCCGAAATCGGCGGCGCGAGATCGATGGCCGCCGATGCCTCGGTCTCGAATGCGGCCTCATCCTCGTCGAACTCGCCGAGCGGCCGGATGACCGGCAGGATCGCCGAACCGCCACCACCGCGTGCCGCCAGGCTGTCGACGAAGACACCCCGCAAGGCGCGCGCGGCGCGGCGCGTCGGCACATAGATGGTGACATCGGCC
>NZ_RZRQ01000679.1:0-1083 GCF_003997785.1 Mesorhizobium sp. M7D.F.Ca.US.004.01.2.1
GTGCTGATCACCGCCTTGCCGCGCAGGCCGCGTTCGGCAATGAACTCGCCAAGCCAGGTCTCGGAGGTACCGCCGGTATAAGCGTCGGCCGTATCGAAGAAATTGCCGCCTGCCTCGACATAGGCATCGACCAGGACGCGTGCCGTCTCCTTGTCGGCGCCCCACCCCCATTCGGTGCCGAAGGTCATGGTGCCGAGCGCCAACCGGGTGACACGCAGCCCGCTGCTGCCAAGGGTGTAGTAGGACATGGTCATGGAACGTCTCCTTGCTGCTTCGCCAAACGGCGTTGATGCAGCGTTAGATGCCCCAGCTCACTTCGTTTGATAATGTTGCATTATCTTCATAAACTATGCGATACTATGCATGAATGGATCGCGATCTGCTCGGCCATCTTCCCGTCATCGTTGCCGTGGCCCGGCGCGGCGGCTTTGCGTCCGCGGCGGCAGAGCTCGGCATGAGCCCTTCGGCGGTCAGCCATGCGGTCAGGCTGGTGGAGGAACGCATCGGCCAACCGCTGTTTGCGCGCACGACACGCAGCGTATCGCTGACCGAGGCCGGTCAGGCGCTTGTCGCAACGGCGGAGCCCGCGCTGCAGGATATCGCAGAGCGGATGGAGCGCATCCGCGGCATCAAGGGTCGCCCGGCTGGACTGCTCAGAATCAACGTTTCGCATGTCGCCGTCCCGATGGCGGTGACGCCGGTGGTGACGGCCATGGCGGAGCGCTATCCGGATGTGACGGTGGAAATCTTTGCCAACGAAGGGTTGGTCGATATCGTCGGCGAAGGCTTTGACGCCGGCATCAGGCTTGGCGAAATGATCGCACAGGATATGATCGCGATCCGGATGACGCCGCCCTTCCAGGTGATCATCGTCGCTTCGCCAGCCTATATCGGCCGGCGTGGTCGCCCGCGCAGCCTGGCCGATCTCGCCGCCCACAATTGCATCGGCTACCGCCTGGTGCGATCCGGCGCGATCTATCGTTGGGATTTGACGGAGGACGGCAAGGACGTGGCGGTGGAAACGCGCGGCACCGCCGTCGTCACCGATTCCCTTGCCGCCATCGACTTGGCGCTGTCTGGGAT
>NZ_RZRQ01000067.1:0-22520 GCF_003997785.1 Mesorhizobium sp. M7D.F.Ca.US.004.01.2.1
CGCACGCTCTATTGCGGCTCGTTCTCGAAAATCCTGTCGCCAGGCATGCGAGTCGGCTGGGTCTGCGCGCCGCGCCATGTGGTCGAGAAGCTGGTGCTGATGAAGCAGGCCTCCGACCTGCACAGCCCGTCGATCAACCAGGTGGTGATGCATCGCGTCGCCGAAGCCGTGTTCGACGGCCAGGTGGAAAAGCTCATCGGCGCCTATCGCGAGCGCCGCGATGGCCTGCTGGCAGCACTGGAAGCCAACATGCCGGAGGGCGTGACCTGGAGCCGTCCGGAAGGCGGCATGTTCGTCTGGGTGACGCTGCCCGAGGGTTCCGATGCGACAGCGCTTCTGGCGCGGTCGGTGAAGGAGGCGCGGGTCGCCTTCGTGCCCGGCAGTGCCTTTTTTGCCGACGGCACCGAGCGCAACACGCTGCGGCTGTCCTTCACGCTTGCCGACCGGCGCGCGGTGAGCGAAGGCATTCCAAGACTGGCCGCCATCCTGAAGGGATAAGCCAGGCGCCGGAGGCCGGCCTCCTACGCCGTTACGCTCGACAGCCTGGCGCGAGCCAGCTTGCCCAGCGATTTCCGGAACCCTTGCTCGTCGTTCTCAACGACGAATACCAATGTCTTGAAGTCCAGCATGAACTCGTCGATCGCCGTCGTAACCGCCTGCGACCTGCCCTTGAACCGACGCAGCAGGGCGTTCGCTTCTTCGATGCCGTTGATGCCGGCGCTATCGACAAGCGCTTCGAGCCTTTGAAAACAGTCCAAGCAAAATTCCTCCCAGCCGCGCCACAAAACCCAGTTGGGAGCGGAAGGTTCCAGTTGGGAGAGGTCCCGCGAAAAGAAATCGCCTCCCACCGCTTGAATTACGCGGATTCGACAGCCCGCCGGTTATATTTCTGTTCGGGTGGAACCTCTGCGGCCAATAAAGGTTCTCACCATGTCTGATCCCCCGTCAGACATCTGAAAGCTCGAGTATCCGCTTTCCAAAGGCCCGCTGGAGTCCCCCTCCCGGCGGGCTTTTTGTTTGCAAGACAATGGGCTCTTTACTTGCAAGACAGACTGGGGGTTTGCAAGACAGACTGGGGCCGGGCTTGCGGCAGGGGGGTGGCAGTTGGAAGGCGCGCCCACATTGACGGCGCGCTCTCCGAACCTAAATTCGAAAGCCTCACGAGGAGGCGTTTCATGGAAACCCAGGAATTGCACCGCGGCCGGCTCATCGACCATCTCCAACTGGTGGTCAGGGATCTCGCCGCCAGCAAACGCTTCTACGAGGCGATCTTCCGGGTGCTCGATGTTCCGATCGGAGGTGTCGGCGAGGGGTATTTCTGGGCCGACGAATTGTTCATCTCCAGTGCCGACAGCCCGGCGGCGTTGGGAAAACTCACCGGCCGCCATCATCTGGCCTTCCAGGCAAAGGACCATGCCATGGTCGAGGCCTTCTACAAAGCCGGGCTCGCCGGCGGCGGGACGGACAATGGCGCGCCGGGCGAACGGCCCTATCACCCCGGCTATTACGCCGCCTTTCTGCTCGATCCAGACGGCAACAACATCGAGGCCGTCTATCACGGTCCGCACACACGCAGCGCCGCTTCGGTGAAGATCACCTTTTAAGCCGTGCCGATAGTCAGCCGGTCTGCAAACACGGCTCTGTGCGCCTTGGCGCCCACTCGCGTTGGCGCCCTCGGACTGCGGCGCGATCGGTGATGCTGGAGAGATGCTGCTTAGCGTTGCCAATTTGGTGGCCCCAGTGCTAACCCTGCAAATGGCAGGCGGGAATCGGCATCGAAGCAACGCGTGCTGAAATCTTCTCAATAAAACTCCTATTACCCCGTCGTGGAGACTATTTTTTATGCAAAACCCAACAAGGGCGATCTGTGCCGCCGCGCTTCTATTTGCGGCCGAGGCCGTTGGCTTGAGCGGTGTATTATCCGTTGCTTATATTTCATCGGCACAGGCCCAGGAGGAATATCTTCCGACCCAGAAGGATTTTGTCGGCAAATGGAAACTCAACGGCGGAGCCATCCGGCCGCCGCGCGACATGAAGGAGGCGCCGACGCCGGAACAGGAAGCGGCCGCCAATGAGTTCCAGCAAACGGTGACCGCGTTTTACGGCGCGTTCGACTATCTGGAGATCACGGCGGACGGCCGCTACAATTTTCATCAGCCGGGTGACCCGAATTCGGGGGCCTGCGTCTGGTGCGGGACCTGGTCCTTCAGCAACAGTTCGGCGTGGCTCAAGCTGGATACGGCGCCTAGGCTGGATATCTACGCCAAGGACGGCGACATGCAGATGACCTACACTGCCGAACCCACCGAAAAATCCAAATATGCCTGGCTGGTTTTCGGTTGGACGAAGGCCGAGTAAGCGGCGCCCCTTGAAACAGGCCTGAAGCCACTTTTCATCCATCTCGTATCCCCGTATACGAGATGGCGTTCGCTGACCGAGGAGTCGCATGAGCCCGCTGCCTGAAACCGTGCCGTTTTTCAGCCAGTGGGAAACGCCAGACATGACCATGGCCGTGCTTGCCGACGGCGCCGAGGTGGCGCTGCGGCGCGATCCGTTGTGGCGGGGGTCGGGCGCGGAAACGCTCGAAGAATACGCGGTCTGGGCCGCCAACATCTGCGGCATGGCATGCCTGAAGATGATCCTGGCGAGCCGCGGCGAGATCGTGCCGACGATCGAACTGGCCAGGCGCTGCACTGGATATGGCGGCTATGTCGTCAACGAGGGATCGATCAGGGGGCTGATCTACGCGCCCTTCGTCAGCTTCGTGAAAGAGGTTTTTGGACTCCGTGCCGAGGTGATGACCAATGTCGCGACAGCGGACATTCCGGCGATCCTGGAGCGGCAGCGCTTCTTCATCGCTTCGGTCAGCAGTTCGATCCGTTGGCCCGAGCGCGAGCCGCCATCGAAGGGCGGCCATCTGGTGCTGGTCACAGCGACGTCGGACAAGGGTTTCCGCTTCCACAATCCGTCCGGCCATACCAGCGCCACACAGGCAAACGCAGTGTTGGCGCCAGCCGATTTCGACCGCTTCTTTGGCAATCGCGGCATTGCCGTCGCCATTTGATCTTTGACAGTTGAGGGATTTCGATGACCGGTAAGACAAGAGTGGCCATCCTCTATGGCGGGCGTTCGGCCGAGCATGACGTGTCGCGCCTTTCGGCCGCCAACGTGCTGAAGGCGATCGACCGGACGCGCTACGACATCGTGCCGATCGCCATTTCCCGCAACGGCAGATGGCTGCTGCAACAATCCTCCGTGGCCGACGGGGCAGGGGCGCCGGCATCCGAGGACGGCATGGAGGTTGCGCTTTTGCCCGGCGGCAAGGGCAGGCTGGTCGCCGTGTCGCGGGATGGAACGCAGCCTGACCCGGTCGACGTCGTCTTTCCCGTGCTGCACGGGCCGTTCGGCGAGGACGGCTCGGTGCAAGGTTATGCGGAAGTCGCCGATGTTGCCTATGTCGGCTGCGGCATCCTCGCCTCGGCCGCGGCCATGGACAAGGATGCCGCCAAGCGGCTGATGCGCGAGGCGGGACTGGCTGTTGCCCGCTCGCTGACCTTGCGGCGCGGGGAGCCCGTGTCCTTCAAGGAAGTCGCGGCGAAGCTCGGCCTGCCGGTGTTCGTCAAGCCGGCACGCCAGGGCTCGTCCTTCGGGGTCAGCAAGGCGACCGACAGTGCCGGCTTCACCGCGGCCGTCGAGGCGGCTTTCCAGCATGACAGCAAGGTTTTGGTGGAGGAGTTCGTCGAAGGCCGCGAGATCGAATTCTCGGTGCTGGAGCGCGCCGACGGCACCCTGACGGTCTCATTGCCCGGCGAGATCATTCCGGCCGGCAAGCACGGCTTCTACACCTATGAGGCGAAATATCTCGATGCCGACGGTGCGGTGGTCAAGGTGCCCGCCGATGTCCCGGCCGCCGTCGCCGACAGGGCCAGGGAGATGGCGCGGCAGGCTTTCCAGGCACTCGGCTGCGAGGCCATGGCGCGCGTCGATTTCTTCCTGCGCGCCGACGGCAGCCTGCTGGTCAACGAGGCCAACACCATTCCCGGTTTCACCGACATCTCGATGTATGCCAAGGCACTGGCGGCGTCGGGCATCGGCTACAGCCAGACCATCGACGTGCTGATCGAGCACGCGCTGGCCAGGCATGCGGCGCGCTGATCCCGTTCGGGGAGCGGGGCCCATATTAGCCAGGTCTTGAAGGCCATGTGAAGCGTAGTTACATCAATGATTGAGCGTGCGTTGCACGCGTACTTAACGCTTTGGTCAAGCTTCATCTATGGAGGTTGTCATGGCTAATACACTCATGGAAGGAAAGAAGGGCCAGGACTGGCTCAATCTGGTCCTTGCCATCTGCCTGTTCATCTCACCTTGGATAATCGGCTTCGCTGCTGAAACCGCTCCCGCATGGAACGCCTGGGTTGTCGGCGTCGTGCTGGGCGTCATGGCTCTGGCGACGCTTGCCGCATTCGCCGAATGGGAGGAATGGGTTAGTATCGTTCTCGGGCTCTGGCTGATCGCTTCGCCCTGGCTGCTCGGCTTCGTGGCGAATGGGTACGCGATGGCCACCCACGTCATTCTCGGCGTGCTGGTGGTTGCCGCATCAGGTTGGGCCGTCTGGGACTTCCGTCATCCGCACGCACATGCGTGACCGGTAAAGGGTGGGGGCCTGGCGCGAGCGGCGGGCTCCTCCGGATTTGAAAACGCCCATGCGTTTGTCGTCCGGGCCGTGCGGACCGGGTTGCCGGCTTGCAATCCTGCGACCGCGCCATGGATTTCGGTGAGATTGGGTCCCAAATCCTGCCCAGGGAGCCCATATCCTGCCCAGGGAGCTTTGAGCGTGACCTTCGCGCGGGTGGCCCTTCTTGCCGCGGCCTTTGTCGCCGCGGCTGTCTTTTCTCCCTTCTCTTCGGCCGGGAGCGAGAGGGTCGCGCTGAGCGTCGCCATTGACGGCGTCATCGGACCGGCAAGCACCAGGCAGCTCGAGGACGCGCTTGATGCAGCCTCCACGCGGGGCGCCGAAGTCCTTATCCTTCAGCTCGATACGCCAGGCGGACTCGTCACCTCGACGCGCGAGATGATCGCCGATATCCTTGCCTCGCCTGTTCCCGTCATCGGCTATGTCGCGCCGGCCGGTGGCCATGCCGCCAGTACGCCACCCATGTCGCGGCGATGGCGCCCGGCACCAATCTGGGTGCGGCAACGCCGGTTGAGATGGGTGGGCTGCCGTCGCTTCCCGGCGGCGACAAGGACAAGGACGAGAAGGACGCCACCGGGCGGCCGGCGGGCGACGCTATGATGGCCAAGGTGACCAATGACGCGGTCGCCCTGATCCGCTCGCTCGCGGAATTGCGCGGTCGCAATGGCGACTGGGGCGAGAAAGCCGTGCGCGAAGCGGCGAGCCTGTCGGCCAATGCGGCGCTGCAGGAACATGTTATCGACTTCGTCGCCGGCGATACCACCGAGCTGCTGCGACTGGCCGATGGGCGCACCGTCGACGTGGGCGGCAAAAAGCAAGTGCTGGCGACGAAAGGGCTGCGGGTCGAGACGCTGGAGCCTGGCTGGTTCATCCGTCTGCTCTCCGTCATCACCGATCCGAATGTCGCCATCGTCCTGATGCTGATCGGCGTCTACGGCATCATCTTCGAGTTCACCAGCCCCGGCGCGGTGGCGCCCGGCGTCATCGGCACCATCTGCCTCGTGCTCGGCCTCTATGCGCTCAATTTCTTGCCGATCAACTATGCCGGCCTTGCCCTGATGCTGCTCGGCATCGCCTTCCTCGTCATCGAGGCCTTCAATCCCACCGTCGTGCTTGGGCTCAGCGGTGTGGCCGCCTTTCTGCTCGGCTCCGCCATGCTGCTCAAGACCCAAGGTCCGGGCTTCGAGGTGTCGTGGGCCGTGACCGGCGCCGCCGCCACCGTCACGCTTGGCCTGGCATTGCTCACCGGCACCTATCTCTGGGCGGCGCGCAGGAGCCTGCCGCGCGTCGGCGGCGAGGCGATGCGCGGCTTGCCGGCCGAGATCCTCGACTGGCAGGGCGGCGAGGGCCATGTGCTGGCCCAGGGAGAGCGCTGGCGGGCGAAGGCCGACGAACCCGTCGCACCGGGCGACAGCGTCGAGGTGACCGACATCAGGGACCTCGTGCTGACGGTGCGGCGGCGCGATGCGGGAAGGAATGGAGCAAGACAATGATGATTGGTTATGTCGCCTATCTGATCGTTGCGCTGGTCGTGATCATGTTCCTGTCCGCGGCCATTCGCATCCTCAGGGAATATCAGCGCGGCGTGGTCTTCACGCTCGGCCGCTTCACCGGGGTCAAGGGTCCCGGTCTCATCATCCTCGTCCCCTTCGTCCAGCAGATGGTGAAGGTCGATCTGCGGGTGGTGGTGCAGGACGTGCCGCCGCAGGACGTCATTTCGCGTGACAACGTCTCGGTGAAGGTCAACGCGGTGCTTTATTTCCGCATCGTCGACGCCGAACGGGCGATCATCCAGGTCGAGGACTTCATGGCCGCCACCAACCAGCTGGCGCAGACCACATTGCGCTCGGTGCTCGGCAAGCACGAACTCGACGAGATGCTGGCCGAGCGCGACAAGTTGAACAGCGACATCCAGGAGATCCTCGACCAGCGGACCGATGCCTGGGGCATCAAGGTCTCCAATGTCGAGATCAAGCATGTCGACCTGAACGAGAGCATGATCCGCGCCATCGCCAAGCAGGCCGAAGCCGAGAGGCTGCGGCGCGCCAAGGTGATCAATGCCGATGGCGAGCAGCAGGCGGCGGCAAAGCTGGTCGAGGCCGGCAAGATGCTGGCGGCGGAGCCGCAGGCCATGCAGTTGCGCTATTTCGAGGCGCTGCACGACATTGCCGGCGAGCGTTCGTCGACGGTGGTGTTTCCGCTGCCGATGGACCTGCTGACGATCTTCAACAAAAAGCCGGACGGGGCCAAGTGAACTGGCCTCGTGCGCCGAGCAGCCACGCCGCCCAAAAATGAATCGTCGTAGCGTGCATTTCCGGCTCTTGTCGACCTCACGGAGCGCCATAATTCCATTCAAGGCTGAGCGAATTCAGCTGCTGAATAGGAGGCGTCCGTGAAGCATCAAACCGTTGACCAACTGCATGCCGTTGCCGACGTCCACGCCGAGGCAACCTATCTTGTCGCGACTCGAGGAGAACGCCTCGAACGTTGGGCGCAGCTTCTGGAGCAAAATCCCAACAGGTGCCTAGGGGCGCTGGCGGGGACCGAATACCAATCTGTGGAGATGCGCGAAAGGATGCGTTCCGCGGGATCACCGATCACAGTTGCTTTCGAAGATACGATCTTTCGCGCACTGGGCTTGAAAGAGGATACCTACGGTGAGGCCAAGCGCTTCTTCGAGCTGACCGATTGGCAACTCCACGAAATCGTCTGCCATTGCCATGTCGGCGCCACGATGCCGGCACGATGGGCCGCATCCCGTGTCCGCGCGGCAATGTCGGGAAGATCCGGTTTCTTCGCGTGGCTGCGAGGAACGTTTCTGCACTGAAGGCCGATGCTCCGGCTGGTAAACATCGCGCACGGTGTCGGCTGAACGACTGCTTGAAGAACGATGAGGCGGCAGTGGATCTGTCCGCCTCCTGTCGATTGTTCTGGACGGTGCCGCTTATCGGCTACCAGCGGTGATCTCGCCGAACACGATGTCGAGCGAGCCGATCTCATCGCGTCGAACATGGGAACGCTCGCTGATGGACTGAGAAAGTTGCACGCCGGCTCAATATGCCGGATCATGGCGGCGTGGCAGGGGGAGACATCGCGTGGCCAATCGTCGAAACGGCATGGCGTCTCCGGCTGATGGGTCGGAGGACATGCTTTCGGCCGTCGCGCCCCGCCCGCGAACCGCATTGCCCAACGTGGCAACCACCGTCACCACAGTGGCGGCGCTGTATTTCGGGCGCGAGGTTTTCCTGCCGATCGCGATTGCGCTGTTGCTGACCTTCGCGCTCGCGCCGCTTGTCTCGGTGCTCAAAAAGGTCGGCATTCCCCGGATTGCCGCCGTCATCGCCAGCGTGCTCGGCGCTTTCGCGGCGCTTGGCCTGTTCTCCTTCATTGTCGCCACGCAGGTCAGCGAACTGGCGCAGAACATCCCGGTCTACCAGACCAACATCCTGACCAAGATCCGTTCGCTCAAGGAAACCGGGGTCGGGGGAGGGATCATTGCCCGATTGAGCCAGGTGGTCGAGCGGGTCGGCCAGGAGATCGACAGGCAGGACGCCTCGCTGCCGGCCGCCACCCCGGAAAAGCCGCCGCGCGAGCCGGTGCCCGTCGAGATCGTCGCGCGCGAAAGGCCGCTCCAGGTCCTGCAGAACATAGTCGGGCCGCTGATCAGCCCGCTCGCGTCGGCCGGGCTGATCATCGTCGTCGTCATCTTCATGTTGCTCGAGCGGGAGGATCTGCGCGACCGCTTCATCCGGCTTGTCGGCTACGGCGACCTCCACCGCACCACCGAGGCGCTTCAAGATGCCGGCAAGCGGGTGGGCCGCTATCTGCTGATGCAGTTGGTCGTCAACATCGTCTACGCCATACCGATCGCGATCGGGCTCTGGGTCCTCGGCATCCCGAATGCGTTGCTGTGGGGGCTGCTGGCGCTGGCGCTGCGTTTCGTTCCCTATATCGGCCCGATCATAGGCATGCTTTTGCCGCTGTTCCTGGCGCTGGCCGTGGCGCCGGGCTGGTCGCTCGTCCTGTGGACGGCCGCCCTGTTCGTGGTGATGGAGCTGATCACCGGCAACGTCATCGAACCCTGGCTTTACGGTTCGCGAACCGGACTGTCGCCGCTGGCGATCATCGTCGCGGCGATTTTCTGGACGTGGCTCTGGGGGCCGCTCGGGCTGATCCTGTCGACGCCGCTCACCGTCTGCCTGGTGGTGCTGGGCAGGCACGTGCCGCAGTTTGAATTCCTCGACGTGCTGTTCGGCAACGAGCCCGTGCTCGAACCCCATGCGCGCCTCTACCAGCGGCTGCTGGCCGGCGATCCCGAAGAAGCTACCGACCACGCCGAGGAGATGCTGGAGGAGAAATATCTCGTCGAATTCTACGACAAGGTCGCCATACCGGCACTGCTACTGGGCGAGCGCGACCGGGTGCGCGGCGTCATGGGCGACCTGCAAAGACGGCAGCTGGCGGCCAGTGCCCTGACGCTGGTGGCCAACCTCGACGACAGCGCGCAGGAGGAAGCGAGCGAGGAGGAGGAGCCGCACGTGGTCGCAGAGGGGGACGACGATGGCGATTCCAGCGGCGAGGAAGAGACCGAATTGCCCGACGGCACCGGCATGTCAGTGCTTTGCGCCGGCGGGCGTGGCGAGCTCGACGATGCCGCCGCCGCGATGCTGGCGCAGGTGCTGGAAGTCCAGGGCGCGACAGTGTCGAAGGCCGGCTTTGCCGATATGGAACCCGCCAACATCCGCCGCCTCGACCTCGAAACCGTCGACACCGTCGTGGTCGGCTTCCTGAACCGGGATTCCGTCAAGCACGCCCGCTTTCTGGTGCGCCGGCTGAAGCGCGCGAAGGCTGCACTTCGGGTGGGAATCGTGTTCTGGTCGGAGACCGCTGCTGAGGACAAGGAAACGGCGGCCAAGCTGGCCCAGGACATGAACGCCGATTTCGTGGCGCATGGCATGGTCGACGCGGTAGTGGGCGCGCTGTCAAACGAGCCGCCGGTTGCCCTCAAGCTCATCGCCAAACGCCGCATGCGGCGACAGCGGGCGGCCCCCAAGAAGGTTGCGGCGGCGGCGGCGAGTTAGGTCGAAACTCGGAATGATCGAGTTCGGCCCCGAAACACATCCTCAGAGGTGGAAGGCGCGCATGGCCGCTTTGCGCCTCGGCGCCGCTATTGGCATCGTCAGGTGCGGATGCGACGAAAAAGCGTTTCTACGATCACGTTGAACCGCTCCGGGTCATCGAACGCCCGGGCGGCAAGCATGGCTCCGTATACGGTCGCCATGAAAGCTTGCGCCTCGACCTCGGGGGATGCCTCGAGATGCACTGCCCCCTGCTTTACACCAAGTTCCAAAAGCCGTTCCAGCCATTTGCCGAGGTCGACGAAATGACCGCGGACGGAAACTGCCACCTCTTCGGGCAGACCCGGGAATTCGGCCGCCAGCACGGCAGCCAGGCAGAAGGGAGCGGACTGATCCTTGATACAGCGCTCCCAATACCCTGTATAAAACCGCAACTGATCCAGTGCCGGCGAACCTTCCTCCAGTGCCGCACTCTGGGCTCGGATACCGGCGCGCGCTTGTTCGACAACTGCTACGACCAAATCGACTTTGGAGGGGAAGTGATGGTGAATGCTGGCCTTACGGATGCCAAAGCGCTCCGACAGGTCGGCATAGCTGAAGCCGTTGTAGCCGACACGCATGATCAGCTGGGCGGCTCCGCCAACCAGTTTGCTCGCGGTGTCACTCAATGCAGTGTTCATTGTCACCCTTCCGGTAAGTTGAGGTAGGAAATTTTGCCGGTCCTCGCAAGGTTTGTCCGAGCCAGCGGAACAGGAGCGCGGCTTGACCGCCAATCTCTTTTGAAGGGAGATGCGCCGTCCTCCAGGAAGGGCAGCGCACCACTCGTTAGCAGATCAACAGTTCTTCAAGACGCATCTAGCTGGCGATCCGCGGTGACCTCCGAAGGATGTCGGTGACCGTCAGCCACACTGCCGACACCAGGAAGTAGAAAGCGCCGAACGCAGCGTAGGGCGCGACATTCGTGATGCCGATATCTTCAACGCCGCCGGCCATCTTCACAAAAAAGATGCCGGCCAGTGCCGATTGAGCGCCGCTCAAGATCATCGCCCACTGCGCGCCGGTGGTCTTCCAGCGCCGCAGTGCGGTAATCAGTTGAAACAGGCCAGATAGAGCAGCCCAGACACCGTAGACCGCGAGCACTGCGTTCATGCTGTTGGTTAGCGCGACAGCGACCGCCAAGGTGGCAAGCACGCTGACGACAAAATTCAGCAGCTGCGACTTATTGCGGTTCAATCCGCCGGTGCGCTGGGCATCGACGACATTCGCAAGGGCGTCCCAGGCAGGATACGCCACCAGCATGATCGCGGCCAACGGCGGCATGGTCTTGGCGAGGGTAAAGGCCAGTGCGACCCATGCCGCGGAAACGCCGAACCGGACAAAATAATAGCTTTTGAGCCATGTGTTGGAAGCTTGGGCGAGGGTGGCGGTGTTTTGAACAGGCATACCGATTTTCCAATGTTGGTTGATAGCAATCTACCTACTAGAAGGTAGACAAGCTTTGGTCAACCGATTTCACCGCTCATCGAGTAAGTTTGGCTGCGTGCGAGGGCGGGCCGTTGCCAGAGGCCGCGGGAGGCCCTGGGCGAAACTGTGCTGCACCGCAGCGCCAGAAGAGCGTGGCTGCCGGATCTCGATCGGACGTCATGAAACCTTTTGATTTTTAAGCCGTTATCGGCCTTATGTCCGGGGCCAAACTCAAGCCGAAATCGGTCGACGGCGCCAAGCCACGCGGGGCTGGAAAATCGCGCCAAAAAAAGGCATCGGCCGCCCAAGCCGCGCCCGAGGCCGACGGGCATGCCGCGCCCGAAGTCGACAGCCAGCCCGCGCCCGAGGTCGACGGACAGGCCGCGCCGCCACCCGATGCCGTCGAACCCGATCCAGAACTGACGCCCGAGGAGGCGGAGCAGGCGCGCAAGCGATATTTGCTGCGGCGTTTCTGGATCAGCGCCCGCGGTTACTGGAGCCGGCGCGGCGACCGGCTGGCCTGGCCATTGACGATCGGGGTGCTGCTGCTGATCTGCATCAATATCGGCTTCCAGTATGGCATCAATGTCTGGAACCGCTCGATGTTCGATGCCCTCGAGCAGCGCAACGCCGGCAGCGTCTATTTCCTCAGCGCCGTCTTCGTGCCGCTGGTGATCTGCAGCGGCAGCCTTGTCGTCGCGCAGGTCTACCTGCGCATGACGATCCAGCGCCGCTGGCGTTCCTGGCTGACCACCGCGGTCATCGCGCGCTGGCTGGCAAGCGGCCGCTACTACCAGCTGAACCTCGTCGGTGGCGACCACCAGAATCCCGAGGCCCGCATGACCGAGGATTTGCGCATCGCCACAGAGTCGCCGGTCGATTTCATCTCCGGCGTCCTCAACGCGTTTCTGTCGGCCTCGACCTTCATCGTCGTGCTGTGGACCATCGGCGGCGCGCTCACCCTGCCGATCGGCGGCGAGAGCATCACCATTCCCGGGTTCCTGGTCATCACCGCGGTAATCTATGCCGCCATCACCTCGACCTCGATGGTGGTCATCGGTCGCAATTTCGTCCAGCTCTCCGAGCGGAAGAACCAGGCGGAGGCCGAACTGCGCTACACGCTTACGCGCGTGCGCGAAAACGGCGAGAGCATCGCCCTGCTGGGCGGCGAGGAGGAGGAGCGCAGCGGCATCGACAGGAATTTCGGCCATGTGCTGAGGCAATGGGCGCTGCTGACCGGCCAGCATATGCGCACGGCGGCGGTGTCGCAGGGATCGAGCCTGTTTGCGCCGGTCGTGCCGATCCTGCTGTGTGCGCCAAAATTCCTCGAAGGCTCAATGACGCTTGGCGAGGTGATGCAGGCAGCGTCTGCCTTTGGCATCGTGCAAGGCGCTTTCGGATGGCTGGTCGACAATTACCCGCGTCTTGCCGACTGGAACGCCTCCGCACGGCGCATAGCCTCGCTGATGATGTCGCTCGACGGGCTCGAGCGTGCCGAGCAGAGCGACGCGCTTGGGCGCATCCAGCACGGCGAAACCGATGACGGTGCGATGCTCGTCCTCGACAATCTCGCGGTGACGCTGGACGACGGCACCTCCGTGGTCAAGGAGACCGAGGTTGCGATCGAACCGGGTGAGCGGGTGCTGGTGGCGGGCGAATCCGGCTCAGGCAAGTCGACGCTGGTGCGGGCCATTGCGGGCCTGTGGCCGTGGGGCGGCGGCGGCGTCAATTTCCACGCCGGCAGGCGTCTGTTCATGCTGCCGCAACGTCCCTACATCCCCTCGGGGACCCTGCGCCGCGCGGTCGCCTATCCTGCAGCGTCGGATAAGTGGACGATCAAACAGATCAAGGCCGCCCTCGACAAGGTGGGCCTTGCGTATCTTGCCGACAGGATCAAGGAAGAAGCGCCATGGGACCAGACGCTGTCGGGCGGCGAAAAGCAACGCCTCGCCTTCGCGCGCCTGCTGCTGCACCGCCCCGACATCGTCGTGCTGGATGAAGCGACCTCGGCGCTCGACGAGAAGAGCCAGGACAAGATGATGGAGACTATGATCCGCGAATTGCCTGACGTCACCATCATAAGCGTGGCGCATCGCGCCGAGCTGGAGGCCTTCCACAGTCGCAAGATCACATTGGAGCGTCGCGCGGGCGGGGCAAAGCTCGTCAGCGATGTCGACCTGGGACAGCGCAAGGGCAGGCGCAACCTGCTCCGGCGCGCGCTGTGGGGCTCCGGCACGCGCAACAAAAGGCAAGCGTGAGCTTCAACAGAGTGGACCTCGGACGTAGTCACGCCGGCCGATAAATCTACGCCACCGAGCCGCCCCAAGCGGGGAAGCAGGGCGCGCCGCCGAAACCTTCGGCGGAGCGCGTCACCCGAAATCATAGCCACCGCGGCCTTGGCCGCATGGACAGCTACGCCGCCTTTACGATCTCGACCAGTTCAACGTCGAACACCAGATCCTGCCCGGCCAGTGGATGGTTGCCGTCGAGCTTGACTCTGGCGTCGTCCACTTCGACGACTGTTACCGGCATGGGTTGCCCGTCGCGGGTTCTGACCTGCAATCGAGTGCCGATATCGACGTTGATGTTGTCTGGCACCTTGGCGCGGTCGATGGTCACGACCGCTTCGGGGCGGTGGGGGCCATAGGCGGCGTCGGCGGGAACGGTGACGGTGCTTCTCGCACCCACCTCCATGCCCTCGACATGGGTTTCAAGACCGGAGATTACCTGTCCTTCACCCAGCGTGAATTGCAGCGGTTCGCTGCCGGAGGCATCGAATTGAGTGCCGTCGACTAGGCGTCCATTGTAGTTGATGCGCACGGTGTCGCCATTCTTGGCCTGTGTCATAGCAGTCATCCTTTCGGAAGTTTTTGAGGGGGCCGGCTGAGGTTCACGGTCCCGTTCTCGATCATCCACGCACTCAGGTGCACGGCGCGAAACCCTAAAACTAGGTGCCTGGCTGCCGATGTAAACCCAAAATGCCGATTGATTATCCAGAGCGCCTCTTACCGATCGACCATGGCCATGGCGCGCTCGGTGTAGCGCGGGCCGGAGATCTTTCCCGGCGCGAGCGCCTCGTCGAGCGCGGCCATCTCAGTGGCGTCGAGCATCAGCGATGCGGCGGCTACGTTCTCCTCCAGATGTCTGATCCGCTTGGTGCCGGGGATCGGCACGATGTCGAGGCCGAAGCCGTTGCCCTTCGCCAGCAGCCAGGCCAGTGCTATCTGTCCGGGTTTGACGCGGCGGGCCGTCGCAATGTCGCGCACCTTGGCCGCCGCCTCGACATTGGCGTCGTAGTTCTCGCCCTGGTAGCGCGGGTCGTTGCGGCGGTAATCGCCTTCGGAATAGTCCTCCGCACGTTTGACCTCGCCGGTGAGAAAACCACGGCCGAGCGGTGAGAACGGCACCAGGCCGATGCCGAGTTGTCTAAGCAGCGGGATGATCTCCGGCTCCAGATTGCGCTCCCACAGGGAATACTCGCTCTGCACCGCCGACACCGGATACACTGCATGCGCCCGGCGGATGTTGGCCGCACCCGCCTCCGACAGGCCGAAGAAGCGCACCTTGCCTTGCTCGATCAGTTGGCCGACGGCGCCCGCGACATCCTCCATCGGCACCGCCGGATCGACGCGGTGCTGGTAGAGCAGATCGATATGGTCGGTGGCGAGCCGGACGAGCGAGGCTTCCACGGCCTCGCGAATGTGCTCGTGCCGGCTATCGGTTCCGACCTGCTTGCCGTTTTCGATGCGGAAGCCGAATTTGGTGGCGATGGTCACCTGGTCGCGCTTGCCCTTCAACGCCCGGCCGAGCAGGGCTTCGTTGATGTAGGGGCCATAGACCTCGGCGGTGTCGAGGAAGGTGCAGCCAAGCTCGATGGCGCGGTGCAGCGTGGCGATGGATTCGGCCTCGTCGGCCGGGCCGTAGGACTGGCTCATGCCCATGCAGCCGAGGCCGATGGCCGAGACCCGCAGCCCCTGGCTGCCGAGCTTGCGTGTTTTCAGGGTCATCGGGGCGCTCTCCGGCGAGGTTGCAGAAACTATGGCGTTGACTGATTTTGTCGACACGCCTTACTCGACAAGGATGTGGGCTTCACGCGCGGCTTCGACAAGCGCCTCCCTGGCGATCTCGGCGGTAACATCGCCGCTCGTCGCCCGGCGGCAGGCGCGCAATGCCGATTGATGTTTTGGACTGCCGGCGTCACGCCAATGCGTCGTGAGCAATTCAATGGCTTGCTGTGTATTGGACAGATGACGGATGGAACCGGTGACACCGACGGACACCGCCACGGGTTTGGAAAACCATGCAGTTTGCATTGGAACCTCGACTGGGCTGAAGCGATAAACGCTTTGGGCAGTCCAAGGTTTCGTCACTCTGGCGTGAAAGTTCCGAAGCAGGCGTTTCAACGAACCATCCACATCGAGAGACGCCCGGTCTGTTCGCCTTTCGGCATCACTCACATGTTCGAGGCGACGTCGCGGGTGGGCGGTGGTTTGGGCTTGTGGGCAGCACGCTGCCTTGTCGTTTGTTCGGCGAAGCGGGGAGCAGTCTTGACCGTGGCCGTGGTCTTGAGCGCTTGCGCCTTGCGGCGCTTGAGCCAGCTGGATGACAGTTCGGCAAGGAGACTGCGCAGGTCTTTCACGACGTCCTCCTCTTGTAAGGCGACAGGATAATTTCCGTCAGTCCAACTTGTTCCACCGGGAAGACTTGTTCCGAGCAAATAAAGGTTCCTGCCGCCGAAAGCGGCCCAGCATCACCTGCCAATATAGGCGGCCAGTTCGTCCGGCGTCCCATTTGGGAAGGCCTGTTTCAGGAAGTCCAGGAAGGCCGACACGCGCGCGCTGAGCAGCCGCCGGGATGGGTAGAGCGTCCATAGAGCGATCTCGGGGCCGTCGATATCGCCCCAATTCACCAGTGTACCGTCAGCCAGGTCGTGGGCCACCAACGAAATGGGAAGCCGTCCTGCGCCGACGCCGGCTCGCACCGCATCCCGGACCATGATGAGCGTTGACAAAACGAGGACGGGCTCGATTGTAATTGTTGACCGGCCACCCGGTGTCTTCACGTGACATGTTTGCGGTTCGCCTGCCCCTCGCGCAACGCCAGGGGCGGCGCGCTGACCGGTCGTGCGGGGAAGGTCGGGGCTCGCCACGACAATCAGACGGTCGCGGAGAAACGCCCGTCCGACCAGGCTTTCGTCGGGATCTGGATTGACCCGGATTACCAGATCGTAGCCTTCCTCGATCATGTCGACAGCCCGGTCCTCAGTCGTCACTTCAAGCCTCACCTCCGGATATTTGAGGGCAAACCCCGCGGCGATCCTCCCCATAGCGGTCTGCGAGAAATGGAGAGGTGCGCTGATCCGCAGTCTGCCCTTGGGTCTCTGACCGCCCGAGGCAATCGCCGAAGCCGTCTCGTCCAGTTCGGCAAGCAATGCCCCCGTCCGCTCGAAGAGCGCCCGTCCTTCTTCGGTCAGCTTCAGGTTACGCGCACCCCGTTCAAACAGGCGCAGATCGAGACTGCTTTCCAAGTCTCCAACGCGCCGGGACAGCGTTGCCTTGGGCCGGCCGGTGGCCCTTGCCGCTTTGCCGAAGCCACCATGGCGGGCAACGAGATTGAAATCGGCCAGCGCAAGAAGATCCATAAGTGTTCCACCAATGGGACGGTGCGTCCAAAATCTCCGTCTATTGGACTGTTTGTGAGCCGTACATATTGGGCGTGTCAAGCAACCCAACAGGAGAAATTCCCATGACCATTCTCGTTACCGGCGCCACCGGCAATATTGGCCGCCAGGTCGTCGAACACCTCGTCAAGCGCGACGCCGATGTCCGTGCTCTCGTCCGCGATCCGTCGAAAGCCGGCTTCCCGGCAGGCGTCTCCGTCGTGCAAGGCGACTTTCTCGATGTCGATTCGCTGCGCAAAGCCATGTCTGGGGTTTCCACGCTGTTCCTCTTGAACGCCGTGGTTCCGGATGAATTCACCCAGGCTTTGGTCGCGCTGAACGTTGCCCGATCGGCCGGCATCGAGCGGATCGTCTATCTCTCGGTGATCCACGCCGACGTCTATGTGAACGTGCCGCATTTCGCGGGCAAGTTCGGCGTCGAGCGAATGATCGAGCAGATGGGCTTCAAGGCTACGATCTTGCGCCCGGCCTACTTCATCCAGAACGATCTGATGGTCGAAGACATCATCACCGGCTACGGCACCTATCCAATGCCGATCGGCGCCAAGGGTCTTGCCATGATCGACGCCCGTGATATCGCCGAGATCGCCGCCCTTGAGCTGCTGCGCCGCGAACAGTCCGCAGAGCCGCTTGCGCTCGACCGGATCAACCTCGTCGGTCCGCAGACACTGACCGGGACGGACATCGCCGCCATCTGGTCAGACGTGCTCGCTCGCCCGATCAATTACGGCGGCGACAATACGGAAGGTTTCGAGCAAAATCTCAAGCAGTTCCTGCCTGCCTGGATGGCGTACGACATGCGCCTTATGGGCGAGCGGTTCTTGACCGACGGGATGCTGCCTGAGGCCGGCGACGTCGAGCGACTGACGGCGCTTCTGGCCCGCCCACTGCGCCCATATCGCGACTTCGCCTCGCAAATCGCGGCCTCCGCCTGAGCAGCTATCTGACTACTAGGACTATCATCATCACCGGAAACAACAACAGGGCGCCTCTTGAGGGGGCACCCTGCCTTGTAGTCGAACGCGGCTACGACAAAACAGCGCTTCTGCGCCCGCTCCCTACTGCAGGGAGGCCGGGTGTGGCAGATCAACCGAGGCGTTTAGACGTTCGCCATCCTCGCCAGCAAGGCCATCCACGAACATACCGGCCATGCCGTCGAATTCAATTGCCACGCCGATGAGTTGGGCCGCCTGCAGCACCAGATATTCGATGTCTTCGAGGGCGACGTTCTCGGCCAGATTCTTGACCCTGACGTGTTCGGCCACCGCCGTGATGTTGACGATGCCGGTCCTCTTGAATGCCGTCACGACCGCCGAACTGACGTCGTCGCGCAGGTGCGTCGAGTAATTGTACCGCATCGAAACCTCCCAAAGGGATCGGTTTTCTTTTCAGGTTCCAGTATGCGCCGGGCAACGCGTGGTGGCAAGTAACAATATAAATATTATCTAAATAAATCAATTAGTTAGCATAGTTACACAAATGCATGTCCAGCGCCGAATCCTCATCATGCGCGTGATGCGTCATTCACCCATCGCACGCTCTTGACGCGTTATGCGGCCTATCCTAACTATAAGTGGAGTGAGGTAGATACTAACTCGACGTATTCTTGGTCTTGAGCGAGAAAAGCGCCATGGCTGAACTGGAACGCCCCGAACGACTGCAAATCATGCTGACATCTGACGAACTGGCCGCGCTGGAAAACTGGCGCTTTGACAAGCGCATGCCGAGCCGCTCGGCCGCGGTTAGGGAACTGCTGCGGCGCGGTTTGGCCTCAGATGGATTCCTGACGGCGGAGCAGGGGGCGAAGTCGCAGGATTTTGGCATCTTGCCTGCGGACGGCAACGGGATTGCCGACAGCGGCAAGGAATAGGCGCGGCCGCCGGTCTGCTGGTCGCGACCGGCGGGCAGAGTGCCGGCTGGTATGTCGGACCCTGACTGCTCTCGGCTCTACAGGATATTGGTCGTCACTTCGACGACGATGGCGGCACCTTCCAAGCTGCCGTTGGTCACATGCACGACACGCGATACCCGCAGATCCTGCGCATTTCCGTTGATCGACAGGGAAACGCTTTCGCCGATCCGGGGAACCGCCTGGAAAACGGCATCGGTGGCTTCCGGCCGGTTGTCGATGGATATGCGGCAGTTGACGGTCATGAGATGTCTCCTGGTCTGGCGGGTGCCCCGCCCATCAACGCAGGGTCCGCGAAATGGTTTCAGGAGCGCCAGATGCAACTTAATGGCGCCCGAATTCGTAGAGCAGTAATTGCTCCATTGTTCATCGTAGCGGAGCAGCAGGCTCGCCGGGGAGGCGTTGGGGTTGCCCCGGCGAGCTTGACCCTCGTTGCCATCGGCGTTGCGCCACCATGACCAGCGTCAGCGTTGATGATGGCCAAGCTTCGGCGGATCGCCTCTAATCATTTTGCCGCCCGCGGCACGAGATAGCTCGTCGCAGCGCCGTTCCCAATGCCTCGCGTGACCACGACCGTGGTGTAGTCTGTCGGAAGTGAAGCAGTGACGGTGGGATCAATGGGCCGGCACCTTCCGACGATTTCGCCGTTGGGCGAGCTTGCCAACCTGTCGGCCAAAGACGCTCGGCATTGATCGAGGGATGCGTACAGTGTCGGCGCCATATCGACGGGTTTGCATATTGACGCCTCTCCTTGGCTGCAGGAGAGCAAAAGCATCACTGCCTGGGTTGCCAAATCCATTCTCTGAACTCCACGTCGAACGAGGCTCAACGTGGAAGTGCGACCTTGGTTTCGCTGTTGCTAAAAAACGGATTCGTATTGCCTGGCGGGCTCATGGGCTCGAACCACGGTTCACGCTTCAAAGGCAGTTCCTATCACTTCTCCCCTCGGGCGTGGCGTCACCGAGGTGAGAGGGGGACGAGTTTCGGTGCCCGCAATTCCCCGGCCATTTTTGCCGCCTGGAAAATTGTCAGCAAAACCAAGATTGGCTCACCTTCAGTCGGGTTGATGGTCAGGACCACACGGCCAAGTTCGTCGCTCATGCCGCAAGACCAGTCCTTGACCGCAATCATTTTTCTCCCGGACATATCCATCTCCCGGACGGGAGGCACCTCGCGGGCTACACCGTCTGGAGCTGTTCGATAGAACCTTCGCCTGACATTGCAGTCAGCCGTACGGCGGCAAATGCTGCCAAAATCATGAAAACCGCAGTGATGTTCATGAGCATTGTCGAGGCAAAGATGCCCCCGCTCTGGTCAAAACAACTCAGTTCCATGGCGCTGCACCCCTTCAAGCCGCTAACAGCTTGCATGATGATCCTGCTTCAAGGGAAATACAAGCATATGCTAATAAGCATGGGTTGGAGCGGTTTCTCTGGAGGATCAGGTGAGCTTTCTTCGCCCCCGGCAAAAACCGAAAAAGGCCTACCCGAACAGCGATCGGTTCGGAGAGGACGGTCGGCGGCTCTATAGTGCCTACGCCAGCACAGATCGAAAGCAGCCGGTTAAGACCCGCAAGCAGAGACACCTGGCGCTGATCTTGGGTGGGGCGGCAGTCACTGCCATAGTGAGCGTGTTGATGTATTTGATATCGGCGGGCTAGGCCATGCGCGCCGCTTCGGCTCTCTGTGGTCGAGGCCTGCAAGCGCTTGATGATTTTGGTTCCCGCTCATGGGCTCGAACCACGATTCACGCCTTCAAAGGGCGCTGTCCTACCATTAGACGAAGCGGGAGAAAGCAACTGCGCCCACACCCCTAGCCGGTTCGCGCGCCGGGATCAACGCGGTGCAGCGGCAAAGGCTGCTGGCAAGCGACATCAGTTCGGGAAGTTGTTGACCGGTTCCTCGCAGCGGTAGACCGGACAGCTTCCGTCACGGGTCGGCACGTAGGCCGACATCGGTACCTCGGGCCAGTCGCATTCGTTGCCGAACTGCCTGACATAGCGGTCATAGGTGTTGGGGCCGGTGGTCAGCACCACGGCGCGATGGCTTTGGATCAGTTGCTGGAGTTGGTCGCAGCTCATCGTGCGGGTATCGGGCCGAGCGTCGGCCAGGCCGGTCGCGGCAAGCAGGATCGCTGCCGTCATCGAGGCAATTCGGCGGATGGGCATGGCGGTTTCCTCAAGCTGATGTGTCACGCCAAACTCGCATCCAGGCCGGTGGTTCCGCAACAGCCGGCTGGCCGTCTTCGGCGCGCAACCAAATGGTCCGTCGCGCATTGCTGGGGATGGATGGCAGGAAACCCTACGAGACCCCGCAATGGCGGCCCGGAAACGGAGATCGCGAAGCTATGTGCTGTTCCTTTTGCGGCGGCCGCGACCACCGCTATGAGGATTGCCCGCAGCGGGACCCCGCCGCCAATCCTCCCTTGGATGCTCCCGACCGTGTCATCCCCAAACCGAACTGATTGTGAGTTGGCTCCCGGGCGCTACTTCGAGCCCGCGCAATGCCGCGTGCCGATTGCAACCAAAATGCTCCGCCACGCATTGCTGGGCGTAGGCCCCAAGGGCGGTTGCGAGACCGCGAGACGCAAGGCGGTCGACGTGATGTGGGGAAGGTGGGGGGAATGACGGAATTGGCAAGCAGCGGCCTGATCCATATCACCGCCGATTCTCGGCTGGCGGCGATCGTCGAGTCGTCCTTCGACGCCATCATCAGCAAGGACCTGAACAGCGTCATCACCAGTTGGAACGGGGCGGCGCAGCGCATGTTCGGCTATGCTGCCGAGGAGGCTGTCGGCCGATCCGTGCTGATGCTCATTCCCGACCATCTCAAGGATGAAGAGGCCGATATCATCGGCCGGGTTCGCAATGGCGAAGTCGTGGCCAGCTATGAGACGATCCGGCGACGCAAGGATGGCGGGATCATTGCCGTTTCGCTGACCGTCTCGCCGATCAGGAATGAATCGGGCGAGATCATCGGCGCCTCCAAGATCGCCCGCGACATCACCGCGAGCAAGGAGAGCGAGCGCCGGATCCGGCTGTTGCTGCGCGAAGTGAATCATCGCGTCAAGAACCAGTTCGCGGTGATCCTCTCGATGGTCAGGGAGACAAGCAAACGCTCGACCGATCCACGCGAGTTCGAGGCGCTGATCCGCTCCCGCATCATGGCGCTGTCGCGGTCGCACGATCTGCTGGTGAACTCGGAATGGGCCGGCGCCAGCCTTTTCGACCTCATCCAGGAGCAGCTCAAGCCGTTCGGGCACGAGGAGCAGGTATCGCTCTCCGGACCGCTTTTGACCTTGCAGCCGAACGCCGTGCAAAATCTCGGCATGGCATTTCATGAGCTCGGCACCAACTCGTCCAAATACGGCGCTCTGGCTGGTGATGTAGGGCGGCTTGAGATCACCTGGCAGATCGCCGCCGGTGTTTTGGGAAAGCGGGAAATCCATCTCGTCTGGGACGAGACGATGCCGGTGTATGAAGGGGACCGACGGGACGAAAGCACACGCAAGGGTTTTGGCACCGTCGTCCTGCAGCGGGTCGCGCCGCAATCGCTGAACGGCTCGGCGGTGCTGGAGCGCAGCCCCGGCCATCTCAGTTGGTCGCTGACGGCGCCGCTGGACTCGATCATCGTCCCGCAGCTCGGCGCCGAAATCCCCACTGCCGAGCCCGAGCCGTCCTTCGGCCCTTGAGGGCTC
>NZ_RZRQ01000680.1:0-515 GCF_003997785.1 Mesorhizobium sp. M7D.F.Ca.US.004.01.2.1
CTTCTCGGCCGGAATGGAGCCATGCGTCATCAGCGCCGGGTGCTCGATCAGGCTTTCCACCCCGCCCAGGCTCTCGGCCAGCGTGAACAATTGCGTGCGTTCGAGGAAGCGTTTTGTGCCGGCGAGGTCGCGGTCGAGCACGGCCGTGATCATACCGCCGAAGGCATGCATCTGGCGCTCGGCGATGTCATGCTGCGGATGGCTGGCGAGACCGGGATAGATGACGCGGCGCACGTCCTTGCGGCCTTCAAGCCACTTGGCGATCTTGAGGCCGTTCGCCGAATGACGTTCCATGCGCAGCGCCAAAGTCTTGAGACCGCGCAGCGCCAGAAAACTGTCGAACGGGCCTGAAATAGCGCCGATGGCGTTCTGCAGGAATTTCAGCTGGGCAGCGAGGTCCTTGTTGTCGCCGACAACAGCCACGCCGCCGACCATGTCGGAATGGCCGTTGAGATATTTGGTCGTCGAATGCACGACAATATCGATGCCGAGCTCCAGCGGCCGCTGGATATAGG
>NZ_RZRQ01000680.1:525-1080 GCF_003997785.1 Mesorhizobium sp. M7D.F.Ca.US.004.01.2.1
TGCGTTTGGCGAGTGCGGCGACGCCTTCGAGGTCGACGATGCGCAGCAGCGGGTTGGTCGGCGTTTCGACCCAGAGCATTCTCGTCTCCGGGCGGATCGCGGCTTCCACGGCGGCGAGGTCGGTGAAATCGACGAACGAGACCTGCAGATTGGCAGAGCGCTTTCGCACCCGCTCCATCAGGCGGAAGGAGCCGCCATAGATGTCGTCGGTGGCGACGATATGCGCGCCGGAATCGAGCAGTTCGAGCACCGTGGCGATCGAGGCCAGGCCGGAGGCGAAGGCAAAGGCGGCCGAGCCGCTTTCGAGATCGGCGACGGCACGCTCGAAGGCAAAACGGGTCGGGTTCTGGCTGCGGGCATATTCAAAACCCTTATGCACGCCGGGCGATTGCTGGGCAAAGGTCGAGGTGGCGTAGATCGGCACCATAACCGCGCCGGTCAGCGGGTCATGGCTCTGGCCGCCATGGATGGTGCGCGTTGAGAAGGCCAGGCGGTTTTTTCCGGCTGGCGGGGTGCTGCTGGTCATCGTGCGCGCCTCAAATGGTTGATCAGGTC
>NZ_RZRQ01000681.1:0-1076 GCF_003997785.1 Mesorhizobium sp. M7D.F.Ca.US.004.01.2.1
GCTTCGCGCGCGGCGGTCGACGCCGGCTATGCGCCGAACGACTGGCAGGTCGGCCAGACCGGCAAGGTGGTTGCCCCCGATCTTTACATCGCGGTGGGCATCTCCGGCGCCATCCAGCACCTCGCCGGCATGAAGGATTCGAAGGTTATCGTCGCCATCAACAAGGACGAGGAGGCGCCGATTTTCCAGGTTGCCGACTACGGCCTTGTCGGCGATCTCTTCGTCATTCTGCCGGAGCTGCAAAAGGCGCTTTGACGCTTTCTGCCAAAGCGTATTAAATAGTGAGGGGTGGGGTAGACGAAGTCGCCCCGCCCTTTTAGTTTGCACTGCACAAAAACCAGGCCGCAAAGGCCAAAAGCAATTCCAGCAAAAGTGCGCAGCGATTTTGCGTCCGGAATTGCGGAAAACAAAAAGGTGGAGCGCTTTCGCAATTCATGCGGAAGGGCTCAGGACGGGATCGGTGTAATGAGCAAGATCGAGACGATCGGCATCATCGGCGCGGGCCAGATGGGCGGCGGCATCGCCCATGTCTCCGCGCTTTCGGGCTACAAGGTACTGATCTACGATATATCCCCCGACCGCATAGAGAAGGGCATCGCCACCATCAGCGGCAACATGGCCCGCCAGGTGGGGTCGGGCAAGCTCGACGAAAAGGTGCGCAACGACGCGATGGGCCGCATTTCGGCCGCCCCGGCGATGGCCGATCTTGCCGGCGCCGATCTGGTCATCGAGGCGGCGACCGAGGACGAGACGGTCAAGCGCAAGATTTACGCCCAGCTCTGTCCGCAGCTCAATCCCGAAGCCATCCTGGCGACCAACACCTCGTCGATCTCGATCACGCGGCTTGCCGCGCAGACCGACCGGCCGGAGCGGTTCATCGGCATACATTTCATGAACCCGGTGCCGCTGATGAAGTTGGTCGAACTGGTGCGCGGCATCGCCACCGAGGACCAGACCTTCGAGGCAGCCAAGACCTACGTGAAGCAGCTCGACAAGACGATCACGGTCTCGGAGGATTTTCCGGCCTTCATCGTCAACCGCATCCTGCTGCCGATGATCAACGAGGCGATCTACAC
>NZ_RZRQ01000682.1:0-1074 GCF_003997785.1 Mesorhizobium sp. M7D.F.Ca.US.004.01.2.1
GGGTCATGGTGGCAACTGCGGCGGCCGCGAGCAAGATTGCGGCGGGGCGGCGTCTTTCGTGGCGTGAGAGGGAGCGGATCATCGGCATCGCCTATTGCAGAACCAGGTCGGCCTGCAGAGCGCCGGCCGACTTGATGCCCTGCAGAATGGCAATGATGCCGTCCGGCTTGACGCCGAGACGGTTGAGGCCGGAAACGAGGGTCTGGAGATCGGGACCGTCAAGCACCGCGACGCGGGCGTCGGGTCGGCTGGCGTCGATGGCGGTGAACGGTTCGACGGCGGTCTCGCCCTTGGAGAAGGGCTCGGGCTGGACGACGCGCGGTGCTTCAGTGATGCGCACGGTGAGCGTGCCGTGGCTGATGGCGACCCGCGAGATCTTGACGTCGTTGCCGATGACGATGGTGCCGGTGCGCTCGTCGATGACGACACGGGCTGGCGTATCGGATTCGACCACCAGGTTCTCGATCTCGGCATAGAAGCGGGCGGCTGAAACACCCTTCGGCCTTCTGATCTGCACGGTGCGGGAATCGCGCTCGGCCGCCACCCGCATGCCGAAGCGCTGGCTGGTATAGTCGTTGATGGCGTCCGCAATGCGGATAGCGGTCGAGAAATCGGGATTGCGCAGTTGCAGCGTCAGCGTCGCCTGATCGTCGAACTCGGCCTGGACAGCACGCTCGACGATGGCGCCGTTCGGCACGCGGCCGGCGGTCGGCACGCCTTGCGTCAGCTGCTCGGCTTGCCCCTTGGCGGTGAAGCCGGACACGATGACCGAGCCCTGACCGACGGCATAAATCTCGCCGTCCGCCGCCTTCAGCGGCGTCATGATCAGCGTGCCGCCGGAAAGCGAGGTCGCGTCGCCCATCGAGGAGACGTCGATGTCGATGCGGGCGCCCGACTGCACGTAGGGCGGCATGTTGGCGGTGACGATGACGGCGGCAACATTCTTGGCGCGCGCGCTGCCGCCTTCGGTGGCGATGCCGAGATTTTCGAGCATGGCGCGGATCGACTGTTCGGTGAACGGCGAGTTGCGCAGGCTGTCGCCCGATCCGGCGAGGCCGATGACCAGGCCGTAGC
>NZ_RZRQ01000683.1:0-1068 GCF_003997785.1 Mesorhizobium sp. M7D.F.Ca.US.004.01.2.1
CTGGAACATCGACTCTTTTGACCAATGGGGCGTTGAGCTGGGCAAGGCCCTGGCCGAGAAAACAACCCCTGAACTGGAAACCTCCCAGGCCCCAAATCTCCAACATGACAGCTCGACCAACGCTTTGATCGAGCGCTATCGCCGGTTCCGAAAACGACAGAAGTAAAGGGCGGTAAGTCCGGCCGCGCCTACGGCCCCGACCAACATACTGCGGCGCAACCCAGCCAGCACTTGGACGATCGGGTTGCCTACATCCGATCAAAGGATCCCCATGAAACAGGTGCCACTCGACCAGCTCAGCATCAATACGCTGCGAATGCTTTCAATCGATGCGGTCCAGAAAGCAAAATCCGGTCATCCCGGAACGCCGCTGGATGCCGCGCCGATGGCCTATTGCCTGTGGCAACGCTTCCTTCGCTACGACCCCGCCGACCCCGATTGGCCGAACCGCGACCGCTTCGTGCTGTCGGCCGGCCATGCCTGCGCCCTGCTCTACAGCCTGCTTCACCTGTGCGGCGTCAAGGCAAAGGGCGCGAGCTATCCAACGGGCGACCGGCTTGCCGTGACGCTGGACGATCTCAAGAGTTTTCGCCAGGCAGGCAGCCATTGCACGGGACATCCCGAATATGGCTGGACCTCGGGCGTGGAAACCACAACGGGGCCACTCGGACAAGGTGCGGCAACAAGCGTCGGCATTGCAATTGCGGAACGGTGGCTGGCGGCCACCTACAATCGACCCGATTATGATCTGTTCTCGCACAACGTCTATGCGCTGTGCAGTGACGGCGACATGATGGAAGGGCTCAGCAACGAGGCGGCATCGCTGGCTGGACACCTCAGATTGTCGAACCTCTGCTGGATTTATGACGACAATCACATCACCATCGAGGGGCCGACTGGCCTTACATTCACCGAAGACGTGGCAACCCGCTTCCTCGCGTACGGATGGCATGTCGAGCGGGTAAGCGATGCAAACGATCTGATGTTGCTGGAGAAGGCTTATCAGACGTTCATCGATACGCATGACCGCCCCACGCTGATCATCGTTCAAAGCCATATCGGTTATGG
>NZ_RZRQ01000684.1:0-1063 GCF_003997785.1 Mesorhizobium sp. M7D.F.Ca.US.004.01.2.1
GCTCCGGCACACGCTCGGCCTATCGCGCTGGTGGCATTTCTCGATCAATCTCTTGTGGCTGATCAACGGAGTCGCCTTCTACATTCTCCTCTTTTCAACCGATCAGTGGCGCAGGCTGGTGCCCATGACTTGGGAAGTTTTCCCGGCCGCGCTCTCGACGGCAATCCAATATGCCTCGCTGAACTTTCCGGTCGACGAAGGCTGGACCCGCTACAACGGCCTCCAGCAACTCAGCTACTTCGTCACCGTGTTCATCGCTGCGCCTGTCTCCATCGCCACGGGGCTGATGCAGAGCCCCGCGATTTCCAATGCGGCAGGATGGTTTGGCCGATTATTCAACCGGCAGGCCATGCGATCGGTTCATTTCATCTCGTTCGGCTGGTTCGTCGGCTTCATCCTGGCGCATGGCGCGATGGTCTTCGTCACCGGCATCCGGCAGAATACCAACCATATGTTCGCCGGCATCGACGACGCTTCATGGACGGGTTTCCCCCTGTTCCTCGTCGCGATGGCCATCCTCCTCGCAGCATGGCTAGTCGTCTCACCCTTCACCATCAGCCACGCCCGATTGGTGGAGCGCACCGGCGCGTTCATGATCGGCTGGCTGATGGGGCTGGCGGAAGGCTGGGATGCGCGCTCGCAACTGACGAAGAAGGATATCTCGCCCTATTTTTGGCCGAACGGGACAATGCCGAATTCGAAGGAATTCGACGATCTCGTGGCCGAGAATTTCGCCAGCTACCGACTCCGCGTCGGCGGCCTCGTCGAAGCACCCCGCGACTTCTCCCTGGCCGATCTAAGGGCAATGCCAAAGCAGGAACAGATCACTACGCATTTCTGCATCCAGGGTTGGTCCGGCGTTGCCGAATGGGGCGGCATGCCCATGCGCGATATTCTGGACCTGGTGAAGCCGACACCAGCGGCCCTCTACGCCGTGTTCTACTCGCTGGCCGATGGTGCCGATGGTGGTCGCTACTACGACGTCCACAAGATCGAAAACATGAGCCATGACCTGACGATCCTCGCCTACGAGATGAACGGCGCCCCGCTTAGCGTTTTACAT
>NZ_RZRQ01000685.1:0-1059 GCF_003997785.1 Mesorhizobium sp. M7D.F.Ca.US.004.01.2.1
CAGTTGGGACAGATCCTGAGCCTTGCGACGGTGTCGTCGCGCAGCAGCGACAGTGCCGAAACCGCCAACGCCGCCTCGAAGGCGATCGGCGTCAGGGGATCACCGAACGGCCTTCCCGGCGCACCGATCTCGGTCCGGCTGCCGGCCAGACCCTCGGCGCAGGCTCTCAGGAACCCCGGCAGATCGGTGGTGACAACCGCGCCCGTCGACACGGCACCGCGAAACAGCCGGTCCGTCGCCTCGCGGATCGACAGCACGACGGGTGCGATCGTCTCCGGTGACGGTGCAGCCAGCGGCCTGTCGCCAAGCTCGGCGGCGCGAAAGCGGCTCGCCGCATCGGCGAAGCGGGCAATCTCGGCCGGATCATCGAAACGGTCGAAGGTCCGCTCCGGATCGCCGCGCAGCACGACGGTGTTCGCCGTGTCGAGCGCAAGCAGGCCGCCGGTGAAGCGGTGCGGGGTCCAGGATACCGTCATGCCTGAAATCTAACCGATAAATCGCATTTGACAAGTTAGATTCAGCGATGCAGGTTCTCTGCCGGGCGCGGACTCCGCAGCCTTTGTCTTGAGCGTGTCGTTGTCCCAAAACCGCTTTGCACTTTTGGGCGACATGCTCCGAGGGTTTCGCATGCTCTACTTCTTCCAGCAGGTGCTGAACGGGCTGCATTCGGGCGCGCTCTACGCGTTGCTCGCCTTCGGCTATGTGCTGACCAACGGCATTCTGCACCGCACCAACCTCGCCTATGGCGCGCTGTTCGCCTTTTGCGGCCAGACGATGATCCTGACCGCAGCCTTCGGCTATCAAGTGCTGTGGCTGACACTGCTTGCGGCGGTGGCGCTCGGCGTCGTCGCGGCTTTCCTCTATGCCGCGCTGATCAGCCACGTGCTGTCGCGCAGCGTCTTCGAACCGTTGGCCGACCGTACACCCAATGCGATCGTGGTGACGACGCTCGGCATATTGCTGCTGTTGTCGGAGGCAAGCCGCATCGCTGCCGACACGCATGATCTGTGGCTGCCGCCTATGTTGGCGCAGCCCGTCGTTTTCGCGCAGGGCACGACC
>NZ_RZRQ01000686.1:0-1059 GCF_003997785.1 Mesorhizobium sp. M7D.F.Ca.US.004.01.2.1
GTCCTCAGCAGCTTCGATGTCGCCGGCATAAAATTTGCGGCAGACCTCCACCAACATTTCGGGATAAGCAAAACCGGTCATTGCGCCATCGGCTCCGCGGCGCAACTCCTGCGGCAGATGAAGACCGCCATTGCCGATCAAGATACTGACGCGGCGCTGACCCTTTTGCTCAGCGGCGCGCACTGCGGTGATCTTCGGCAAACCTGGCGATTCCTCGTGCTTCAACATCACCAGATTTTCGAACGCTGCTACGAGACGATTAAACACCGACACTGAGGTGACCACACTCGTGGTTTGTGGATAGTCCTGGTAGCAGACGGGGATGTCGTGGCCGAGGCGCTCCAACACCACAGACCAGTAGTTGTACACCTGGTCGTCGGTTTTGAGACCCGGGATCGGCGCAATCATGACGCCAGCTGCGCCCATGTCCATGGCCTCGCGGGAAAAGCGGGCAAGATTGTCCGTGCCCGGATTGCTGGCTCCGACCACGATTGGCAGCTTGCCGTCGATCCGCTTGAAAACGCGCGCCATAATGGCGCGGGATTCTTCCGGCGAAAGCTTCGTGGCTTCGCCAAGCACGCCCAGAATGGTCAGGCCATCGACGCCACTTTGAAGGTAATAGTCCATCAGCTTGTCGATGCTGTTGAAATCAATCTCCCCGCTGTCAGAGAAGGGTGTCGGCGCAATGATGTAGACACCGCGAGTGGTCCCGTTGATCCGTTCAGTTGTCATAGTCTCAAACCTCACTCAGGTTGCGAATAATGGCGCTCTTCACACCATCAATGTGCTTGCGGACGGCCGCCTTGGCCACTTCCCTGTCACCGGCGCGGATGGCGGCAATGATCTCGAGATGTTCCATGTGGCCCACGCGGAAGCGCTCCGGCACACGGGTCATATTGAACATGCGAGTCTTTAGCCGCAGTTCCAGCGCCATCTTGGCCAGGAGGAGATTCCCGCTGGCATTGGCAATTGTGTCGTGAAGCCTGGAATCAATCGCCCAGTCGTCGGCGGGCCTGGGCTTCGGGTCATCGATCACCCTGCGCACACCTGCTTCGATGG
>NZ_RZRQ01000687.1:0-1037 GCF_003997785.1 Mesorhizobium sp. M7D.F.Ca.US.004.01.2.1
CTAGGTGTGAGCTTTCGAGAGGTTGTCCATTCGGACCGGACCGAGGAGACTGGAGTTACCACGCTTCAGCATCCATCGGAGGGTCCGAATGAACATCCACAAGAATGCCCGTCTCACACCGCTGCGTCGAGAGGAGATGGCGTTATCGGTGATAGAAGGCGCTTTTTCCAAAGCCCATGCGGCGCGCGTCTATGGCGTGTCGGCCAAGATCGTGGCGCGCTGGGTCGAGCGCTATAAGACCAAAGGGCGGGCCGGCATGGTCGACCGCTCGTCGCGGCCCACCGTCATGCCGAGCCTGACCGAACAGTCCGTGGCCGAGCGCATCGCAGCCTTGCGTCGCCAGCGGCTGACCGGCAAGCACATCGCCCATGAGGTCGGCGTCTCGCCCGCCACCGTCAGCCGGGTTCTCAAGCGTGCCGGGCTGTCGCGGCTCAGGGATATCGAGCCGGCCGAACCGGTCCGGCGCTACGAGCGGGAGCATCCCGGCGAGATGATCCATATCGACATCAAGAAGCTCGGCCGCTTCAGCCAAGTCGGCCATCGTATCACCGGCGATCCGCAAAAGGGCAAGTCGCGCGGCGCCGGCTGGGAGTTCGTCCATGTCTGCATCGACGACGCGTCCCGCATCGCCTTCTCGCAAATCCTGCCCGACGAGAAAAAGGAGTGCGCCATCGCCTTCCTCAAGGCCGCGGTCGCCTATTACGCCAGCCTCGGCGTCACGATAGCCCGCGTCATGACCGACAACGGCTCCTGCTACAGATCAAAGGCCTTCGCCAAGGCCTGCCGCGATCTCGGCCTCAAGCACGTCACGACAAGACCCTATACGCCCAAGACCAATGGCAAGGCCGAGCGCTTCATCCAGACAGCACTGCGCGAATGGGCCTACGCCATTGCCTATCCGACATCCGATCATCGTGCCGCCGAACTGCCTGTCTGGCTGCACAGATACAATTGGCATCGTCCACATGGCAGCCTAAAGTCAAAAACGCCTATCAGTCGCCTCGCCCTGATCGAGGACAACCTGTTGAAGCTCCACA
>NZ_RZRQ01000688.1:0-1020 GCF_003997785.1 Mesorhizobium sp. M7D.F.Ca.US.004.01.2.1
ATATGCCTTGGCTGTGCGCCTCGATATGGAACGCGCCGTTGGCGCACGCCAGGACGGCAAGCGGCAGCAGCACCTTGAGATTGCGCCAGTTGCGTCCGACGACGATTTCACGTGCCGCCGCAGCGGCGACCGTAAGCAGAAATGAGCCATCGATCACGGCGGCTGCTTCCCAGCCGATATCTGCCGAGAAGAAGACAGCGACACGGCCGGCAAGCCACAGGACCACCAGCGCCAACAGCGGCAGGCCTTGCACGGGCAGCCGGCCGGTCCAGTTCGGGATGGCGGTCAGCAGGAACCCGGTAACGATAGCTGGCAGGTAGCCGAACAGCATCTCGTGAATATGCCAGTCGACGGCAACGAACGCACTGTGGGCATCGAGTTCGCCGGCATACATCGGCAGCCAAAGCAGAACGGAGAGCGCGGCATACAGCGACCCGAGGAGGAAGAAAGGCCTGAATCCGTAGGAAAGAAACGCGGGCCCTGTGTAGGCCCTCAGGCGTGGAATCCCCATGATTAGCGTCTCCAAAATGAACAGGGCCGGATGAACCGCCGCCCTCGGTCCGTCCGGCCCGTGCCCGCCCCACTTATGGCAGGCAGGCTGTATGCTGGTCAGTTGGCCGGAACCTGGGTGAACAGGTCGGCAAACACCGTCTTTGCCTTCCCAGGGTGCTTGACCGCCTTGGCGGCATCGAGATTGACCGGCTTGCCGACAACGATCAGGGCGACCATGCCCATGCCGTAGTGGGGGGCGCATTTGACGCCGTAGACGCCCTCCTTTGTCAGCGTAACGGTGATTTCCTCGCTGGGCTTTCCCTTGAAAGGCTCAGCGCCATCCGGAAGCATACCCTTGATAGACTCGGCATCATGCGTCTTGTCGGTCGGCACGAACTTGACGGTGTCGCCGGGGGCTGCCTTGACGAAGGCTGGCTGGAAAACCATGGCGCCCTTTTCGCCCTTGTTGAGCATTTGCACCACATGCTCTTCGGCGCTTGCGCCGCTGGCGAGCGCCAGGATGGAGAC
>NZ_RZRQ01000689.1:0-991 GCF_003997785.1 Mesorhizobium sp. M7D.F.Ca.US.004.01.2.1
GTGTTCGATCCGCTGGGCACAATGAACCCGGATGTCCTGGTGCGCGTCTCTCAGTAAAGAAAAACTTTCGAATAGACGGCATTTCTTGGTTTCGTCTCGATCCGCCAGCGTGCAGGTATGAATCCGAAAGGCAGGCTCGGTCCGCTTGCCGCCTGAATGAAGGATGTCGAAGCATGATCCGCAATGGCGGTCGCCTCCTTGTCGAGTGCCTGATCGCGCTCGGCGCGACCAAGAGCTTCGGCGTGCCGGGCGAAAGCTACCTGGCCGTGCTGGACGCGCTGCACGACACTCATGGAAAGCTGGACTACGTGCTGTGCCGCAACGAGGGCGGTGCGGCATTCATGGCCTCGGCCTATGGCAAGCTGACGGGCTCGCCGGGCATCTGCTTCGTGACGCGCGGACCGGGCGTTGCCAATGCGTCCATCGGGGTGCACACGGCGATGCAGGACAGTTCGCCGATGATCATCTTCGTCGGCCAGGTCGGCACCGACATGCGCGGCCGTGAAGCGTTCCAGGAGATCGACTACCGCGCCGTGTTCGGCACGATGGCGAAATGGGCCGTGGAAATCGACGATGTCGAGCGCCTGCCGGAAATCGTTGCCCGGGCCTGGACCACGGCGCTCACCGGGCGGCCTGGCCCGGTGGTGATCGCCCTGCCCGAGGACATGCTGACGACGCTGACCGATGTCGCCGCACTCAGCGGACCGGCCAGGATGTTCGAGGCCGCCGCCGATGCCGATGCGCTGGCCGAGGCCCGCTCCATGCTTGCCGCCTCCCGCAGGCCGGTCATCCTGATTGGCGGCGCCAACTGGTCCACTGCCGGGCGCGCCGCGCTCCAGGCTTTCGCCGAAACCTCCGACATTCCGGTGGTCGCGGCGTTCCGCTTCCAGGATCAGTTCGACAATGGCTCGCCGGTCTTCGTCGGTGAGGCGGGCGTCGGCATGGATGCCAAGCGAGGGCACGTAGATCTTGCCGATCTCGCGATCCGAAC
>NZ_RZRQ01000068.1:0-22518 GCF_003997785.1 Mesorhizobium sp. M7D.F.Ca.US.004.01.2.1
CGGCGGCATAGGACCGCTCAAGGTGGCGGTGCCCGATTCCCAGACAGGAACGATCCGCGACTTGATGCCCATCAATTCGAGAATGTCGGAGAGCGAGCCGGCAACATCCGGCTCGTCGTCGATGATCAAGGCGTGGCGCAGGCCGCTCGATCGCGGCTGGTTCTCGCCGGCAGCGACAAGGCCGGCTACGATGGCGGGCAGATGGACGACAAAACGCGCCCCTCTCGGCAGCACTTCCTCGAACCAGACATTGCCATTGTGCCGCTCGATGATCGATTTCGAGATCGACAGGCCGATGCCGGTGCCGACGCCGACCGGCTTGGTGGTGAAATAGGATTCGAAAATCCGGCTGCGGATCGCTTCCGGCACGCCGGGCCCGTTGTCCTCGACCGAGAAGCAGGGGTTGCCCCGGTCGCTGCGGAACGTCCGCACCTTGATCAGCCGGTCGCCGGCAATGCCAGCCAAAGCGTGCTGGCTGTTGATGAGGAAATTGGCCGCCACCTGCGTCACGTGGTCGGCGTCGGCCATGGCCAGCAGCGGGCCGGCGGCGAAGTCGGTGTCGATGATGATGCCGCTTGAGCGCGCGCCATAGGCGGTCACTTCCAACGCCGCACGGATCACCTGGTTGAGGTCGGTCTCGGCCTGTGCCGCGGGATGAAGGCGCACCATCGACAGGAAGCTCTTGACGATGCGGCCGCAGCGCTCGGCGGCGGCGCGGACTTTCTCTGCGCGCACCTTGGTCTGCGGATCGGAGGCGAATTCGTGCAGCAGCGTCGATTGCGCCACCACCACGGCCAGCGGGTTGTTGAGCTCATGCGACACGCCGGCCAGCAACGAACCCATCGCCGCCATCTTCTCGTTCTGGTGCAGCTTCTCGCGCTGGCGGCCGATCTCCTCCTCGGCGCGCAATTTGTCGCGCAGGTCGCGGATGGAGCCGAAGATCAGGCGGCGGTCGGCGACCCGCATCTCGGTTGCGGTCAGCTCGATCGGGAACACTTCGCCGGCGGCGTTCTGGGTCACCGTCTCGAGCCGCTGGCCGACCATCGGCGCGCCGCGGCCGGACATGTATTCGGCCCCCGAAGCATAACCTTTTCTGTAGTAGATCGGCACGATGGTATCGAGCAGGTCCTTGCCGAGGATGTCGCTGCGCTGGAAGCCGAACATCTTCTCGGCGGCCGGATTGAATTCGATGATCGAGCCCGTCTCATCGATGACGACGATGGCGTCGAGCGAGGCCTGCAGCATGGTGCGGCGAATGACCTCGCTGGCATGGGCTTCGGAGGGCGAGCGCTCGATGGCATCGCCGATGGCCAGCGCGATGATGTGCAGCGTCGCCTCTTCCTCGTCGGTCCACTCGCGCTCGTTGACGCAGTCATTGACCGCCAGCGTGCCCCACAGATGCCCGTGTGCGAAGACCGACACCGACAGGAACGACTTGATGTTCTGCTTCTCGAAATCGGTTCTCAAAAAGCCTTCGAGGTTGCGCGTATGGCCGGCGAAGATCTTGCCTTGCCGCTCGTCCTCTGCCAGCCGCTCCAATAGCGGGTCCGAATTGACGATCGACTGCATGATGACGGTCGGTGACGCCAGTTCGCCGCCAAAGAGCGGGTCGATCCAGTAGGCGGCGACGGATTGGGCGAAGCCCTGGCCAGGCAATTCGCGCAAGCGAAACAGGATGCCGCGCTGGCAATCCATGGCCCGGCAGAGCGTTTCCAGGATACCTTCCATCTCGCGCTGCCAGTCGCCGGCCTCGCGCAGCCGGCGAACGACACGCACGGCCGCCATCGCAGCGCCCTGCCTGAAACCCTGCATCTCCGTGCTTGCTGCTTCAGCGGTCATTGTCAGCCGTCATTCCACAGGTCATGCCAATTCGATCAACGAGCAACGGCCCGAACTTGAAACCCTCTGGCCTCGCTGCTCAGTTGCCGTCGCCGGTCGGCAGCGAGAAGATATAGCCTTCGCCGCGCACCGTGCGCAGGAATTTCGGATTGGCCGGATCGGTCTCGATCTTCTTCCTCAGCCGCATGATGCGAATGTCGACCGCGCGCGACGATTCCGGATCTTCGGTGAAGCCGATCGCCTCGGAGATCGCGGCGCGGGTCAGCAACCGGTTGGCGCGGGTCAGGAAAACCTCCAGCACGTCGAATTCACTCTTGGCCATCTCGACCACCGCGCCATTGGCGCCGGTGACCAACCTGCCGTCGAGATCAGCCTGGAAAGGTCCGAAAGCAACGGAACGGCGATCGGTCCTGGCCTTCTTGTCCTGAAGTTCCTGCGGCTGGGGAACCCGGCGCAACACGCTGCGGACCCTCGCCAGCACTTCGCGCAATTCGTAAGGCTTGACGATGTAGTCGTCGGCACCAAGCTCCAGCCCGACGATGCGGTCGAGCGCGGTGCCGGCGGCGGTGGCGTAGATGATGCCGATCGGCAGCTTCGAGCGCAGCCAGCGGCCGAGCGACAGGCCATCCTCGCCGGGCATGGCGATGTCGAGTATGGCGAGATGGAACGACTGCGTTTCAACGAGGCTGCGCGCGGCGGCAGCACTTTCAGCGGTGACCACTTCATAGCCGGCGGCTTCGAGATATTCGGCAACCGCGTCCCTCAGGTCGGGCTCATCCTCGACGATGACAATTCTTGCCCGCACGATGCTTTCGCTCCCACTTTCAGTGGAAAGTAGATTGGGTATAAACATGATGTCCAGCACTCATCTCGGGATGTCTGTTGCAGGGTGGGAAAACATGGCCGCACGATCGATCATCGCGCTTGTTTCCGTTGCCGAAGTGGTCGCGACCGAACTCGCCGACCATCTCGAGCGGCGCGGTCACGATGTGCGTCAGGCGCGCCAGCCTTGGGAGGCCGAATCGCTGCTGTCGGGGAAGGGCATCGACGTCGTCGTCGTCGGCGACAGCCTCAGCCAGGCGGAAGGGCGCGACCTGCTCCGCCGCCATGGTGGCGAGGGCGGACCGGATTTCATCCTGATCTGCCGGCCGGCCGATCTCGTCGACAAGGTGCTGGCGCTCGAGCTTGGTGCGGCCGACGTCGTCGAGAGCCCGCTCAATGTCCGGGAACTGGCTGCCCGTGTTGGCGGTCTGCTTTCGCGACGCGGCAGGGGCACCCAGGAACTGATCGTGCTGGAGAACGCGACCGTCGATCTGAGGTCGGCCATGGTCATGCATCGCTCCGGCACGGAGGAACAGCTCTCGCCCGGTCAGGTGGCGCTGCTCAGGCTGTTCCTTGCCAGTCCGCGCAAGGTGCTGACGCGTGACGACATCATTGCCGCGGCACCGGCAGAAAACGCCGACGCCTTCGATCGCTCGATCGATTCGCGCATCGTGCGGCTGCGCCGCAAGCTCGACACCGAAACCATCACCACCATACGCGGCGCCGGCTACCGGTTCGATCCGCCGCAGCAATTCGCCGGTTGATTGCCGGACACCCAGGCAACTTGTTTGGCTGAGCATCGGGTTTTCCATCTCTGGGCCCGATGCTCTTGGGGCTCAGCGTACCAGCAGAAGTGACGGGCCCACCGGCATGTCACTGCCCATGGCCAGTTCGCTGGCATGGGCGCGGTCCCTGAGCAGCACGGTGGCAAGGCCGGCAAAACCGAGCAGGCCCTGTGCGTAGAGCAGTGCGGACAGCACCGAAGCGGCAAATTTCGTTTTCATCGTAGCAGTTCCCCAAAAGTGCCAATTCTTCAAAAATGAATGTGTTTGTGGGTCGCTTCAGGACACCCCCGAAGTGCCCGCGCCGCCCACGGAGCCCCCCGTCGCGGCGCGGGCCTTCGGTCCTCTCGGCAGCAAGTAGCCGGAGGCGCCGCGCAAACCCGTCAGCCTAAGGCCGACCCGCCAGAGGGCCTTTAGCCGGGCGATGCGCAGGCTGGAAACAATCCAGACCGTGGCGAAAAACAGTGCGGCATGCAGCGTCGAAATCTCGCCTGACGTCATCGCGCCGAGCCTTGTAAGCGGGGTGCCGGCAACCGTGCCGACGCCGCCGATGACCGCTGCCGCGATGCTGATCCTGAGAAGCCAGGACAGTGCGTTCGATTTCGTTTCCATGTTCGTTACCGGCTGTTTTCGTTGCGTCAACTTTGCTTGCGGCCCGTATCCGGATCATGCCGCTTGAAGCCTCGTTTTGTTGCAGTTCGGTTTCGAGATCGCCGGCTCTTCTTTCGTATGCGACCAACTCGCACTTTCGTTTAGAGGCGGATACTCATGTTACTGACTTTGGCCTCATCGGCTGACGAGCGGGCCGACTCTCATTCGCTTCTATGGAGGCAGCGTTCGTTAACCTGAGGAAACAGATTCGAAACACAAATGAGCATTTTGCGAAATCTCCCCGAAACATGACGTTGGGATAAGCAGCCATCGAATTGGAGCCGGCCGAACCGGCAGAGAGAGGGGACGTCATCATGCATACCGCCATTTCCGCCAAGCTCATCAACATCACCGCCGCCGCGCTGACGGGCGCCGCACTGCTGTTCGGCGCCGGCTCGGGCGCGGCGCACGCCGCCAACAAGATCGTGGCGCGCGTTTCGCTTTCACAGCAGATCATGGAAGTCTCGGTCGACGGCCGGCCAACCTTCGCCTGGAAGGTTTCCACCGGCGACCGGGCCCATGTGACGCCGACCGGCTCGTTCAAGCCGACGCGCATGCATGAGATGTGGTACTCAAAGAAATACGACAACGCCCCGATGCCGCACTCGGTCTTCTTCAGCGGCGGCTATGCGGTGCATGCGACCTATGCGATCAAGCGTCTCGGCCAGCCGGCTTCGCATGGCTGCGTGCGGCTGCATCCCGACAACGCCGCCGATTTCTACCAGCTCGTCGAAACCTTCGGGGCGACCAACACCAGCATCGTCATCGTCAAGTAGCAGGCTGTGACCGACGGCGTGTCAGCATGCTGCCGCGCCTCAAAGCTCCCACCGGGAAACGCTGCGGTATTGAGTACAGCGCAAACCGGCGGTATCGAGCCCAGCCAAAAAAAGAGGCCGGAGATTTCCGGCCTCTTTTCTTTTGTTTCCAACTTGTCTTGCGCAATTCCCAAGGGAAAGCGCTATGCGCTTTTCCCGGGAAAACCGTTACACACTTTTCCTGGAATTGCTCTAGCTCGGCAGCGCCGGCATCAGCTTGGGATCCGGTTTCTCGGCCAGGTGAGGCAGGTCCTTGCTGGCGATGAAGGTGTAGAACATAGGCACGACGAAGAGCGTGAACATGGTTCCGACCAGGATGCCGGTGAAGATAACCAGGCCCATCGAATAGCGGGCCGCGGCACCAGCGCCGCTGGACGTGATCAGCGGTACCACGCCCAGCGCCATCGCCGCCGTCGTCATCAGGATCGGCCGCAGGCGCACCTTGGCCGAGGCGATGATGGCGTCACGCCGTCGCATGCCATGGATTTCGCGCTGCTGGTTGGCGAACTCGACCAGCAGGATGCCGTGCTTGGTGATCAGACCAATCAGTGTGATCAGGCCGACCTGCGTGTAGATGTTGAGCGTTCCGAGGCCCAGATTGAGCGGCACGATCGCGCCGAAGATCGACAGCGGCACCGCCATCATGATGATCAGCGGGTCGCGGAAACTCTCAAACTGCGCCGCCAGCACCAGATAGATGACGACAACGGCCGCCGCGAAAGCGATCAGGATGGTGTTGCCCTGTTCCTTTTCCTGTCGCGATTGACCGGAATAGTCGACGAAGAAGGTGTCGGGCAGGCTCTCGTTGGCGATGTCCTCCAGCGCTTTCAGCCCGTCGCCGGTGGTGACGCCGGGCAGCGGAAGCGCCGAAATCGTCGACGAATTCAGCTGGTTGAACTGCTCGATGGCGGCCGGCGCCGCATTGGTCGAAATCTTGACCACCGCTGACAGCGGCACCATCTCGCCCGTCACGCTGCGCACGAAGTATTCGCCGAGCTTGTCGGGGTTGTCGCGAAATTCCTGCGGCACCTGCGGGATGATGTCGTAGCTGTTGGAGTCGCGGTCGAACTGGGCCACTTCGGCGCCGCCGACCAGCAAGGTCAGCGTGCGGCCGATATCGGCGATCGGCAGGTTCAGCGCCGCGGCGCGGTCACGGTCGATGGTCACCGTCACCTCGGGTGCGTCATAGGCCATCGAATTCTGCACGACGATGAAGCGGCCGGAGGCCTGCGCCTTGTTCTTGATCTGCTCGGCCACCTCGTACACTTCCGAGGAATCGCCGGTCGATCGCACCACCATGGAGATGGGCAGGCCGCCGCCGGAGCCCGGCAGCGTCGGCGGCGCGAAGACGAAGGCCTGGACGCCCGCCACTTTGGCGATACGAGCCGTGATGTCGGCCTGCAGTTCCTTCGAATTGCGCTTGCGTTCCGCCCAGTCCTTGAAGGCAAAGCCGACGAAGGCACTGTTTGTCGTGCCGCCGAAGGCGACGGCAGAGAACTGCGCCCGTGTTTCGGGAATATCCTTCACCAGACCGAGAATCTGGTTGACGTATGTCTCGGTGTAATCGGAGGTCGCATAACGCGGGGCTGTCACAAGCGAGAGCAGAAAGCCCTGGTCCTCTTCCGGCGCCAGTTCGGTTGAGGTCTTGGTGAACATGAAGCCGGTGACGCCGACAAGCGCAAGCACGATGATCAGTGTCAATGGGCGATAGTTCAGCGACGCGGTGACGGCCCGTTCATAGACATGCTCGACGCGCGCGAAGGCGCCGTCGACAATGCGCTGGAAACGGCCCGGCGTGCCGGACTTCAGGAGGCGTGCCGACATCATCGGGGTGATGGTGATGGCGATGACGCCCGACAGGACCACCGAGCCGGCGAGCGTGACCGCGAATTCACGGAACAGCGCGCCGGTCAGGCCGCCGGTGAAGGCCAGCGGCGCGAACACGGCGGCCAGCGTCATGGTCATGGCAACGATGGCCGACGCTATTTCGCGCATACCGCTGAATGCAGCCTGCATCGGCGACATGTGGTCTTCTTCCATATGGCGATGGATGTTCTCCACCACCACGATGGCGTCGTCGACCACCAGGCCGATCGCCAGCACCATGGCCAGCAGCGACAGGAGGTTGATCGAATAGCCGACCGCAAACAAAAGGAAACAGACGCCGATCAGCGACAGCGGGATGGTGATGATCGGCATCATTACCGAACGGAAAGAACCAAGGAACAAAAGGATGACGACGACGACGATGGCAACCGCCTCGGCGATGGTCTTGAACACTTCTTCGATCGAGGCGCTGATCTGTCCGGTCGCGTCGTAGACTACCTCGATCGTCATGCCCTTCGGCAGCGTCTCCTGAATCTGCGGCACCAGCTTGGTGAGCGCCGCCGCCGTGGTCAGCGGATTGGCGGCCGGCGTCGGGAAGATCGCGAGGAAGGTGCCGGGCTTGCCGTTGAAGCTGACCCTGGTGTCGGTGTTCTCGGCAGCGAGCTCGACCCGAGCCACGTCGCGCAACCGCACCACATTGCCATCGGTCGAGCGCAGCGGCAGTTCGGCGAACGCCTCTGGCGTCTGCAACGTCGAGCGCACGGTGATCGACGAGACGACATACTCGTTCTGGGTGTTGCCGGGCGCCGACAGGAAGTTGGAATTGTTGATCGCCGTCAGCACTTCGGAGGCCGTCACGCCGCGCGCGGCAAGCTTGATCGGATCGATCCAGACGCGCATCGAGTATTCCTGGGCGCCGAAGATCTGCACGTCGGCGACGCCTTCGACCGTCGACATGCGCGGCCTGATGACGCGTTCGATATACTCCGTCAGCTGCTCCTTCGTCATGTTCGGATTCTGCATCGAGATGTACATCATCGCGAACTGCTGGCCGGTGCCCTTGACGATGACAGGATCCTTGGAGGCGTCGGGCAAGGTGCCGCGCACGCCCTGGACCTTGGACAGCACTTCGGTCAGCGCGACGTCGGGGTTGGAACCGAGCTTCATCTGCACCGTCACGGTGCTGGACGACGGACGGCTGGACGAGGTGACGTAGTCGATGTTCTCGGTCGAGGCGACGGCGCGGGCGATCGGGGCGGAAATGAAGCCCTGGATCAGATCGGCGCTGGCGCCTGGATAGGCCGTCGTGATGGTGATCGCCGTTTCGTCGACCTTCGGATACTGCCGGATCGACAGGTTGAAGATGCCCTGGAAACCCAGGAGCAGGATCATGCAGGCAAGGACCGTCGAAAGGACGGGCCGGCGAATGAAGAGATCGGAAAAGCTCATTGCTGGTCGGCCTGCTTGTTCGCCGATTTGGTCGGGTCGATGGTGTTGTCTACGGCGACGGACATGCCGTTGAAGAGGCGGTTCTGACCGGCGGTGACAACCTCGTCGCCTGCCTTCAGCCCCTCGACGATCTCGACCATGCCTTGATTGCGGCGGCCTGGCTTGACGAACACCTGCGACAGCACCAGCGCAGGCTTGTCACCTTCCGCCGCCGGCTTGGCCGGGTCGGCAGCCTTGTCCGCCGGCTTTGCCGCATCGGCGGCAGGCTTGGCTGCATCAGCTGCCGGCTTCATGGCATCGGCCGGCTTGGTGTCTGCCGGCTTGGCGTCAGCCGGTTTGTCCGTGGCTGAAGCAGCGGGTTTTTCTTCCGGCTTGGCTGCCTGCGCCGGGGCCGCCTCGGCGGGCTTCGCCGGCTGCACCACGAAGATGTAGTCGCCATAGAGGCTTGTCGTCAGTGCCGTCTGCGGCAGCGTCAGCACGTTCTGCTCTTCGGGCAGTTCGACACGCACCTGCACGAATTGGCCAGGGGTCAGCTTGCCGTCGGGATTGGCGACTTCCGCCCTGACGTTCACCAGCCGGCTGGACGAGTCGATCTTCGGGTCGATGCCGCGAATGGCGCCGGCAAACGGCTTGTCCTCACCGCCGAAGCCCAACCGAACCGTCTGGCCGATCTTGAGCAAGGCGAGTTGCTGTTCGGGAACCGAGAAATCGACCCGCATCGTGTCGAGATCCTGCAGCGTCACCACGGCGGTGCCGGGCGCCAGATACTGGCCGATATCGATCTTCGGAATGCCCACCGTGCCGCCGAAAGGCGCCGTCAACTGCTTCTGGTCGAGCACGGCCTGCAGCTTGGTGACCTGAGAGGCCGAGGCCGAGGCCGCCGCACGCGCCGTGTCCAGCGTCGAGTCGGAGCCGACGCCACGCCTCGTCAGTTCGATGGCGCGGGCCAGCGATGTCTGATCGAGCGCGGCCTGCGCTTTCTGCGCGTCGAGATCGGCGCGCTCGACGGCGTCGTCGAGCTGCAGCAGAACCGCATTGTCGGCCACTTTCTGGTTGGCATGGAAAAGGATGTCCTTGACGATGCCGGTGGTCTCAACCGTCAGGTCAACACCGCGTACGGCCTTGACCGTACCGATCGCCTCGACGCCCGGCGTCCAGGTTGAAGGCTTTGCGATGGTCGTCGACACAGTTGCCGCCGGCGGCTTCATCGATGCGAAATACTGCTTGATGCCGTTGTCGCGCAGGAAGTTGAAGCCGACGATACCGCCGACCACGACAACGAGCACGGCCAGAACCAGAACGATGATAAAGATACGGAGTATGCGCTTGAACAAGGAGGTCCCCTCAGTCGAAATCCGGCGCGAAGCGCGGACATCGGGACACATATCGACTGCGGGTCCCGATTTCAAATAGTGGCGGTCTTACTGTACCGTCTGGACGGTCTTGTCAATTGGGCCTAAGCTTGCGAAGGGAGGCGCCATGAGAGCCCAACGAACGAACTCGCGCGAGAAAATTCTCGCTGCGGCGGCCGATGTCGCACGGGAATCCGGGCCCGGCAGCCTGTCGCTGGAAGCGGTCGCCAGCCGCGCCGGTGTATCGAAGGGCGGGCTGCTCTACAATTTCCCGACCAAGGCCAAATTGATGCAAGGTCTGGTCGAAGGCTATCTGCGTGAATTCGAGCACGCGCTGGACTCCGCCCGCACGAATGACAAGGACGAAAATCCGCTGGCCGTCTACATCAGGCTGTCGGCCAATGATTGCGAGGACAAGCAGCCGTCCGCGTCCTGGATCTTCTCGGCGATCGCCGAGGATCCCGATTTCATGACGCCGATAAAGACATTCAAGCGGCAGCTTTTCGAGCGGCTGAAGGGCGAGACGCCGGACCTCAAATCGCTGCTGGTCTGCTACCTCGCCATCGAGGGATTGCGCAGCATGAACCTCTTCGATTCGGACGTCCTGTCGAAAGACGAGCGAGAGCTGCTGGTATCGTCCTTGCTCGAGATTGCCAGATAGGCACGGCTGATCGAGGGGCTCAATCCACGGCGCGCTCGATGTCGCGGCGCAGGACGATCGCGGTTGTCAGGTCCTCGACACCGCCATGACTGGCGATCAGATCGCGCAGCGTGTTCAGCCTGTCGATGGACGGCACCTCGATCTCGACGATGAGATCGAGCTGGCCGCTGACCGATGACACCCGCCGGACTTCCGGATAGCGCGCCAGCTGGTCGAGGATACCGATCGACGGCGTGCGTATCAGCGTGACAAGCAGGAAGGCGCAGATCAGCCCCTTGTCCATCTGACCGATATCGGCGCGGTAGCCACGGATGACGCCGCTTTTTTCCAGCGAGGCCACCCGCTCGCTCGTCGCGCTGCGCGACAGGCCGATGCGTCCCGCAAGCGTCTTCAGCGGGATGCGGGCCTCCTTCGACAGGATGCCGAGAATGTCCCTGTCCTTGGCGTCCAGTTCCCTCATCACACCACGCTCCCATCCGCTTCCGTTAATGTGCCGGCCAATGCAGTCATTGTGCCGGCGCAACCGACGCTTTGCCGGATGCCCCATTTTTAAGCCCATGCCAAGCTTTGCGAAAGCAGATGCGGATTGCCGATGACCAATGTTTCCCACCCAGCGCCTCAGTTCTCGCAAAGCGAGGCCATCGATATCGCCGCGCGGCATTTCGGCATTGCCGGCAGCGTCACGCCGCTGGACAGTGAGCGCGACCAGAATTTCAAGCTGACCGCGCCCGACCGGTCGCTGTGGATCCTCAAGATCGTCAACGCCAGCGAGCCGCTCGGTGAGAGCGAATTCCAGACGGCGCTGTTCGAGCACCTGGAGCGCAACAGCCCTGATCTCGCCGTACCGCGTCTCAGGACGACGGTGCGGGGAATATCGCTCGCTCACGCCACCGGCGCCGGCGGCGAAGACCATGCCGTGCGGCTGGTGTCGTGGCTTGCCGGCCGGCCGCTGGCCGAGAGCCCATCCACTCCTGCGTTGCTTGAAAGCCTCGGTGGCGCGCTCGGCCGGTTGGACCGCGCCCTGCAAGGCTTCATCCACCCCGGTGCGCTGCGCACGTTCGACTGGGACATTCGCCGGGCCGGTGCCGCGCGGCAACGCCTTCACCATATCGACGACGACCAGGATCGCTTGTTGCTGGAGCGGTTCCTCGATCATTTCGATGCCGCGATCGCGCCCCGGCTGCCGGCGCTGCGGGCGCAGGTGATCCACAACGACGCCAATGACTGGAATGTGCTGGTCGATCCGGAGCGGCCCGAGCGCGTCGCCGGGCTGATCGATTTCGGCGATGCCTTGCACAGCGTGCTGATCGCCGAGGTAGCGGTCGCCTGTGCCTATGCCATCCTCGATGCCGAGGATCCGATCGCCGCCGCCGCCCGTCTTGCAGCCGGGTTCCATGCCGAATATCCGCTGCGCGAAGAGGAGCTCGATCTGCTCTTCGATCTCATTGTTATGCGTCTCGTCACCTCGGTGACGCTGTCGGCGGCGCGCAAGGAACGGACCACCGACAATCCCTATCTGTCCATCTCGGAAGCGCCGGCCTGGCGCCTGCTGCGACGCCTGGGAGCGATGAACCGGCGCTTCGCGACGGCGATCCTGCGCCACGCCTGCGGCTTTGAGGCCGCGCCCGGAGCTCGCGCTGTCACGAGCTGGATCGCGGCGAACCGCGCGCAGCTTGTGCCCATCCTCGACCGCCACCCGGCGACGCTTGCCAAGGCGCTGGTGCCTTATGGCGATCCGCAAAATCCGATGACGGTGACATCGGCCGCGCAGCAACCCGACAAGGCGAGCGCATGGTGGGACGCCTATTGCGCCGAGCATGGCATTGCACTCGGCATCGGCCCGTGGGGCGAGGCGCGCACGGTCTACACCAGCGACATCTTCCACTCTCGGTTCGTCGAAGGTGCGCGCCGCGCCAATCATCTCGGCCTTGATCTTTTCATGCCGGCGGGCACGCGGCTCTATACCCCGCTGGCCGCCATTGTCAGAAGCGTCGAGATCGAGGAGGATCCGCTCGGCTATGGCTGCCTGGTGGCGCTGGAGCATGCCCCGCCGGGGTGCCCGCCCTTCATCACCCTGTGGGGGCATATGGCGCATGAGGCAGGTCGGCGTCTGAAGGTCGGCGAGCATCTGCAAGCCGGCGCGCTTGTCGGCGAGATGGGATCAGCCACCGAAAATGGCGGCTGGGCGCCGCATCTGCATTTCCAGATATCGACGGACACAAGCCTCGCCGCAGGCGACATTCTCGGTGTCGGCGAAGAACGCTATCTCCCGGTCTGGCAAGAGCTGTTTCCGGACGCCGCCGACCTGGCCGGCATTCCGCCCGAAACCTTCCAGCAAAGCGGTCGTTCGCGACCGCAGATCGTTGCCGCGCGCAAGGCGTCGCTGCTGCCCAATCTCTCGATCTCCTATTCCGAGCCGATCAAGTTCGTGCGCGGCGAAGGCGTCTGGCTGATCGACGACACCGGCCGCGCCTATCTCGATTGCTTCAACAATGTCTGCCACCTCGGCCATGCCCATCCCGATGTGGTCGAGGCGATCGCCAGGCAGGCGGCGAAACTCAACACCAACACGCGCTATCTGCACGACGCCATCGTCACTTACGCGGAACGGCTGACCGCGACGCTGCCTGCCGGCCTGTCGGTGGCGTCCTTCGCCTGTTCGGGCAGCGAGGCCAACAGCCTGATGCTGCGCATGGCGCGGATCCACACCGGCCGCAGCGAGGCGATCGTGCTCGACTGGGGCTATCACGGCACGACGCAGGAACTGATCGACCTCAGCCCCTACAAATACAAGCGCAAGGGCGGCAAGGGGCGCCCGCCGCATGTGTTCGAGGCGAGTGTTCCCGACAGCTACCATGCCCCGGCCGACTGGCCTGTTGACGAGCATGCAAAGCGCTTTGCCGAAAGCGTCGCCGAACAGATCGCCGATATGGCCAGAGAGGGTCGCGCGCCTGGCCTGTTCCTGGCGGAATCGATCCCCAGCGTTGCCGGCCAGGTGTTCCTGCCGGACGGCTATCTCGCGGAAGTCTACGCGATGGTGCGCGCCGCCGGCGGCATCTGCGCCGCCGACGAGGTGCAGGTCGGCTTTGGCCGCGTCGGCAGCCATTGGTGGGCTTTCGAGACGCAAGGGGTGACGCCCGACATCGTCACCATGGGCAAGCCGATCGGCAACGGCCATCCGATGGCGGCCTTGGTGACGACCACCGAGATCGCCGCCTCGTTCAACAACGGCATGGAGTATTTCAACACTTTCGGCGGCAATCCGGTGTCCTGCGCGGCCGGGCTTGCGGTGCTCGACGTCATCGAGCGGGACAACCTCAGGCGCAATGCGTTGGAGATCGGCGACTATCTCATAGCGCGGTTCAAGACCTTGCAGGCCCGCTACGACAGTATCGGCGACGTGCGCGGCCAGGGGCTCTTCCTCGGCATCGAATTGGTCGAGGACCGCAACAGCAAGGCGCCGGCGACCGCTCTTGCCCGACGCGTCAACGACGGGGTCAGGGCACGCGGCGTGCTGATCGGCACCGAAGGGCCGCACGACAATGTGCTGAAGATGCGCCCGCCGATGATCTTCAGCCGGGCCAATGCCGATCATCTGGTCGGCGTTCTCGACGAGACGCTGGCGGCGGTTCTGGCGGAAGGGACTTAGGGCAGATCCCGCAAGCCCAGGCGGCGCGCGGACGGATTCACGACAGCGATTTTCACGAACTCCCGGCGCTCCACGTGCCGGCGGCAGGAGAGGCTTTTGCCTCATCAAGGGAGGAAACAAATCATGAGACATGCAGTCATCACCGCGCTCGTGCTTGCATCGGCCACGCTGGCCGTTCCGGCGAAAGCGGACACATTCGACATCGTCAAGCAGAGGGGTTCGATCCTGTGCGGCGTCAGCCAGGGCGTTGCCGGTTTTTCGTCACCCGACGACCAAGGGAAATGGGGCGGCTTCGACATCGATTTCTGCCGCGCTGTCTCGGCCGCCGTTTTCGGCGACCCCGACAAGGTGAGCTATGTGGCGCTGTCGACCAAGGAACGCTTCACCGCCCTGCAGGCCGGCACCGTCGATATCCTGTCGCGGCAGTCGACGTGGACGCTGTCGCGTGACACCGGCATGGGCATCCACTTCGCCGGCACCGCCTATTATGACGGCCAGGGCTTCATGGTGCGCAAGGACCTCGGCGTCGACAGCGCGCTCAAGTTGTCGGGAGCCACGGTCTGCGCGGAGCAGGGCACGACCACGGAGCAGAATGTCGCCGACTATTTCACGGCCAACAAGATGAAGTACGAGGCGGTCGTCATCGATTCTGCCGACAGCATCATCAAGGCGTTCGATAGCGGCCGCTGCGACGTCTACACCACGGACGCATCGGCGCTTTATGCGCAGCGCCTGAAGCTGACCGACCCCACTGCCTTCACCGTGCTGCCCGAGATCATTTCGAAGGAACCGCTCGGCCCGGCCGTTCGCAAGGGCGACGATAAGTGGTTCGACATCGTGCGCTGGACGTTGTTCTCGCTGATCGAGGCGGAAGAGGAAGGCATCACCCAGGCCAATGCGGAAGCCTCGCTGAAGTCACAGAATCCGACGATCCGCCGCTTCCTCGGCGTCGACGGTGACAATGGCCAGCAGCTTGGGCTCGAGCCTGCCTTCGCCTACAACATCGTCGCCAAGGTCGGCAACTATGGCGAGATGTTCGAGCGCAATCTCGGTCAGTCCAGCCAGCTGAAAATAGCGCGCGGCATCAATGCGCTGTGGAACGCCGGCGGCCTGATGTACGCGCCACCGGCGCGCTGAGACCAGAAAGCGGAACGACCGACCGGAGTTGCCGAAGCGTGGTGCCCTTGGGCTCCCGCGCCCGGCGATGTCTAGCCTGTTAATCCGGCCTGTTAAAAAGAGGTGGTGATGTGCGGCCTCGCACGTTGCCACCTCTGTCGTTTGAAAGTGAATAAAAACGTTTTTATTTTGGTTGAAAACGTTTTTATGCGATGATACGAAGCCTGACATCAGGATGGAATCGTCCATGGCAGAGACCGAAAAATCCGACCGCCGAGAACTTTCGCCGACGATCAAGACGTTGGCGGCCCATACCGGTTATTCGATCGCCACCATTTCCAAGGCCCTGCGGGGATCGCCGGTCGTTGCGCAGCCCACAAGGGACGCTATCGTCGCCGCGGCGCGGGAACTGGGCTATCAGGCGAATGCGCGAGGCATGGCGCTGAGGACGGGCAAGACCTATCGGGCGGCGGCGCTGATGCCGATAACGTCCGCGGCCGGCTATGAATGGGACGGCGTCGAATACACGCAGATCCTCAGCGGCATAAGCCAGGCCCTGGAAGGCAGCGACTATCAACTCTCCGTACACGGCTTCCGGGATTTCGGCGACGCCTTTGACACAGCCCGCCGCATCGTCGATCAGAGCGCGGCCGACGGCCTGATCTTTTCCGGCGTGCAGGCCGACGATCCTCGTATCGACATGCTGGTCGAAAGCGATTTCCCATTCGTGTCGCTCGGCCGGTGTCGCAAGCCCCTCATCTACGCCCATGTCGATGTCGACAATGAGTGGGCGGCGTTCACCGCCACGGCGCGGCTGATCGCGGGCGGACATAGACGTATCGCCCTGATCAACGCCGATCGCCGTCTTTCCTACGCCCTCGACAGGATTGACGGATTTTCGCGCGCCTTTAACGAGGCGGGGCTTGCCGCATCGACGGACCTTGTGGCTGGCGGCGATCTGTCCACCCGCTTCGGCCGTGATGCCGCGCTCAGGCTTCTTGGCTTGCCCAGTCCGCCCACGGCCCTGGTGTGCATCAACGAATCCACCACCCTGGGCGTCCTGTCGGCGCTCGGCAGCCTTGACCGGCGCGTCGGGGTGGATGTCGACGTCATCGCCTATGACGACATCAACGTCAGCGCCTACTTCACCCCCCCGATCACGACGTTCTACCAGCCAATCGAACTTCTCGGCCGCAAGCTGGGCGAGTTCCTGCTGCGGCGCATGGCGGGCGAGGACCCGGCCAAGCTCGCCATGGTCTCGAGACCCGAGCTCATTGGCCGGCAGCCGGACAATCTCGGCGGGCGAAACCGCCGCTAATCATCAAAATGGGAGGAAGAGCATGAAGAAGATCTTGATCGGACTTGCGCTGGCGCTGTTGACGGCCGGCGCTGCCAGCGCCGCCGACCTTGGCGGCAAGCTGCTGAAGGTGGGTTCCGACACCACTTCGCCGCCGATGGAAAGCGTCGACACGGCGACCGGCCAGATCGTCGGCTTCGACGTCGATGTGATCAAGGCGGTCTGCGGCAAGATCAACTGCAAGGCTGAATTCGTCACCACCGGCTGGGACGGCATCTTCGCGGCTCTCGACCAAGGCAGTTTCGACCTGGTCGCCTCCGGCGTGTCCATCACCGATGAACGCAAGAAGGCCATGGATTTCTCGGACCCCTACATCGTCAACAGCCAGGCTGTCCTCATGCGCGTGGAAGACGAGGGCTTGTCCCTCGATGACTTCAAGGCAAAAGGCAAGAAGCTCTCGGCGCAGGCCAACACCACCGACGCACAGGTCGCCGAAAGCATCGTCGGCAAGGACAATGTGGTCGCGTATGACAGTTTCGCGGCCTCCGTCATCGCGCTGAAGAACAAGGACGTGGACGGCGTTGTAATCAACGGCGCCAATGCCGCCGCGTATGAAAAGGAATTTGCGGGTGAGCTGGTCGTGCCGATCCGGGATCTCCAGTCCGATCCGCTGGGGCTGGTCTTCCGCAAGGGCGACGAGAATGTCGCCGCCTTCAATGAAGGGTTGAAGGCGATCAAAGCCGACGGCAGCCTCGACGTGCTGATCGCCAAATACTGGGGCGCTAAATAGCTGCTTGAAAGGCTCCGGCGCCTGGCGCCGGAGCTGTCGTTGGGGGAGGACGGGACCGGATGCAGTTTCTGATGCGCCTGCGGCCGAGCAATCTGATCATCGTCGCGGCATTGCCGTTCATCGTCTATCTCTTTGCTTCGTCGGCAAACTACCAGCGCTCGCTTCGCGCCATCCTCGGCGTGGAGAACGGCTCGTCGGCCTTCGTGCCCGGCTTCCTGACGCTGGCTGTCGCCTTTTCCGCCGGCCTTGCCGTGTTCGTGTTCTCGCGCGCTTCGTCCAGATCGCCTCATCTTGCGACGATTGCCGCCGGGATCAATCTTGCCGCCGCCGTGCTGCTTGCGACAACCGGCCTGGTCTATCCCTTTATGGCATCGGTCGTGGCGAACGCTGTCGATCCGTTCACCTCCGATCTGGTGGTTCAGGGCGTTACGCCGCGGCGATTGACGGATGCCGCCGACCTCATGGTGCGCGGCCAGGCCACGCTCCTGTCGCGAGCCTATCTCGGCCTGACGGTCGTGATCCTCGGTGCGTTCTTCATCGTCGCCCGCAATGGGACCGGCAACGCGACATACCGTTTTACCCGCCTCGTGTTGGCGGCGGTGAACGGCGCCGGGTTGGTCTTCATCCTGCTTTTCGCGCATATCGCATTCGCGGCGGGTGTTGCCACGACGATCCGCGCGGCCGTCGCGGCCTACATGCTGGCGGCAATGATGGGGTTGCTCTGGGTTGGGCTCCTCAAGCTCAAATACAGCTGGCGGGCGGACCTGATCTGCATCGTGGCAACCATCTTCATGATCTGCGCCGCCGCGTGGTTCCTGCTTCAGCCGCGCGAAAGCTTCGTGCTCGCGGGTTCTCTCGCTGGGAAGGTCGCGGTCACGCCCGGCACGCCGTCCGGCATACTTGACGCCATCCGCTACGGGCAATTTCCCGGCGGCCCCGACAGCGAGGTGCCGCTGCGCACCTTTCGCGGCGCGCCGGAAGCGATCGATGCGATCGGCAAGATCCCCGGTGTCAGCGCAGCGCTTGTCCCGGCGGCAATAGCGCCGGCCAGCTTGCCGGTGCTGTGGCAGACGGAGGCGTTGAACGATCGCGACAGGGCGTTCGGCATCACGTTCGCCGCGCTGGCGATCGTGCTTGGCCTGCTGACCTTCGGCGGCCATATCCACCGCAGGCATCCGCTCTCGATCGGGTCGGAGTTCATTGTCGATACGATCCGCGGCATCCCGATGCTGGTTATCGTGCTCTATGTCGGCCTGCCGCTCGCCGGAGCGCTCAAGGATGCGACCCAGGGCGTGGTCGATCCGCCGAACCTGGTGCGCGGCATTGCCGCCATGGCGCTCGCCTATTCGGCCTATCTGGCCGAGATATTCCGTTCCGGCATCAATGCAATCCCCGCCGGCCAGATCGAGGCCGCGCACAGCCTTGGTCTGAACGGCTGGCGTACCGCCCGGCTGGTCGTGTTGCCGCAGGCTTTCCGCATCATCATCCCGCCGCTCGGCAACGAACTTATCGCAATCCTCAAGGACACGTCGCTGCTGTCGATCCTGTCGATCCGCGACATCACGCAGCGTATGCGAGAATTCCAGTCGGCAAGTTTCCTGCCGTTCGCGCCCTACAACTCAGCCGCCATCTTCTACATTTTCCTGACGCTGGCCGCGGCAAGCCTCGTCAGTACCATCGAGAGAAAATATGACATCAAGCATCGATAACGCGCGCCGGACCCTCGAAGCCCGCGCCTCCGGACTGGTCTTTCCGCACGGCTTCGTGTTCGGCGCCGCGACGGCGGCCTATCAGATAGAGGGCGCGCCTGACGCGGATGGCAAAGGCGAAAGCATCTGGGACCGGTTCTGCTGCGTTCCCGGCGTGATCGTGGACGGTTCGAACGGTGATGTCGCCTGTGACCATTATCATCGCTGGAAGGAGGATATCGCCCTGCTCAAGGCGCTCGGCCTTGGTGCGTATCGCTTTTCCCTCGCATGGACACGGCTTCTTCCGGAAGGTCTTGGTGAGGCCAACGCTAGGGGTATCGCCTTCTACGACCGGCTGATCGACGACCTGCTTGAAGCCGGTATCGAGCCCTATGCAACGCTCTATCACTGGGATCTTCCGCAGGCGCTGCAAGACCGTGGCGGCTGGTACAGCCGCGAAACGGCCATCGCCTTTGCCGATTATGCCCGGCTTGCCGCCCGCAGCTTCGGTGATCGCGTCAAGAGATGGACGACGCTCAACGAGCCCTGGACGTTCTGCTGGTCGGGACACGCGACCGGTGAGGATGCGCCGGGATTGCGGGACGGCGTGAAAGGCGGCGTGACCGCCAGCCATCATGCGCTGCTGGGACACGGCCTGGCTGTTCCGGCCATCCGGGCCGAGGTGGCGGACGCTTGCGTCGGCATCGTGTTCGATCTCAATGTCGCGGAGGCCGCCACCGACGACCCGCGCGATGTCGCGGCGGCACGGCGCTTCGACGGCGCCCAGAACCGCTGGTTTCTCGATGCCGTCTTCAAGGGCGCATACCCGCAGGATATGCTGGCGCTCTACGGCGATCTGCTGCCGCCGATCCAGGCGCAGGACAACGAGATCATCGCCGCGCCGGTAGACTATCTGGGCATCAACATCTACCGCCGCTCGGTGATCGCGGCGGGTGATGAACTGGCGCCGCTCAGCTATCGGCGGGTGCAGCCAGAAGGCATCTATTCCGCGGTCGACTACGAGATCTGGCCTCGCTGCATGTATGATATCCTGCACTATGTGAATGACCGCTACGCACCGCCGGCGATCTACATTTCCGAGAACGGCGTCGCCACGATGCCGGAGACTGTTGGCGAAGACGGGTGTGTCTGGGACGATCTGCGCGCTGCGTACTACGTCGATCACCTCGAGCAGGTGGCCAAGGCGGCGGCCGAGGGTGTGCCGGTGCGCGGTTATTTCGCCTGGACGCTGACCGATAATTTCGAGTGGGCCTATGGCTATACCACGCCCTTCGGCATCACCCATGTCGATTTCGCCACACAGCAACGCCACATCAAATATTCCGGCGGCGTCTACGCCATGATCGCCCGGCAGGAGACCGCGCCCGTCGCGAAGAGCGCCTGAGTTGACCGGAGACGAGCAAGGCGACCGCACGGTCCTCATAACCGGCGCTGGCCGCGGCCTCGGCCGCGAACTGGCACGGCAATACGCCCAGGATGACTGGCGCGTGATCGCTTGCGGGCGCACCCCTCCGACCCAAGGGTTCGCAGGCAGAACCGAGTTCCAGCCACTCGATGTCGCCGATCCGGCTTCCATCTTCGCCCTTGCCACGCGTCTCGCCGGCAGGCCGCTGGATGTGCTTGTCAACAACGCCGCCATCCGCAGCGAAATCAGTGGCCTGCACGATTTCGCCCCGGACGAATTCCTGAAGGTTATGCGGACGAACACGCTTGGCCCACTGTTGCTGGCGAGGGCACTGCGTCCGAACCTGGTTGAGGGGCGCATGCGGATCATCGCCAACATCGGCAGCCGCGCCGGTTCGATGGCGGAGGGGCTGCTCGACGACTACGATGACGATTATGCCTACCGCTGCTCAAAGGCTGCGCTCAACATGGTGGGCGCCCAGCTGGCGCAGGATTTGCGCGTCGACAGGATAACTGTGCTGTCGCTGCATCCGGGCTGGATGAAGACGGATATGGGTGGCGAACAGGCGGTCCTGGCGGTCGAGGACAGCGCGCGGGGCCTGCGCACGGTCATCGACGACGCAACACTTGAGGGTAGCGGCTCCTTCCGAACTTTCGATGGCATGCATATCCGATGGTAGCCGCACGGCACATCCGCAGTGTTCGCCGGCGTCATACAGGGTTCATCGTGCGGACATAGCGTCTTTTCTCAGTTCTTTGCTGCGATGCAATAGGAGTGGGACATGGTGGATATAGTTTCTAGCGAGGCGGGCATTCCGAGACCGGATCATCCGCTGGATCAATCGGGCAGCGCGAAGTGGTTCCTGCCGGCCTTCGGCGTGCTGGTGCTCGTCGGCATTGTCTATGTCGGCTACGCGCTCAGCCAGGACCTTGCGGTGGCCAAGACCGTGCCGTGGATACTGCTTGGCATCGCTTTGCTGATCGCGCTCGGCTTCGAGTTCGTCAACGGCTTCCATGACACCGCCAATGCGGTGGCGACGGTGATCTACACACGATCGATGCCGGCCGAATTCGCCGTCATGTGGTCGGGCGCCTTCAATTTCCTCGGGGTGCTCACCTCGAGTGGCGCGGTCGCCTTCGGCATCCTGTCGCTGCTGCCGGTGGAGCTGATCCTGCAGGTCGGCTCCTCCTCCGGCTTTGCTATGGTGTTCGCGCTGCTCGTTGCCGCGATCTTGTGGAATCTCGGCACCTGGTTCCTCGGCCTGCCGGCGTCGAGCTCGCACACGATGGTCGGCTCGATCATCGGCGTGGGTCTCGCCAACCAGTTCATGGCGCCAGCCGGCAGCGCCACCAGCGGCGTCGACTGGTCGCAGGCGACCAATGTCGGCGTGACCTTGCTGGTGTCGCCGATCATCGGCTTTTTCGCCGCCGCGATCCTGCTCTATGCAATGAAGCTTCTCATCCGCAATCCGGCGCTTTACGAAGCCCCGAAAGGCAACGCCCCGCCGCCCTGGTGGATCCGCGCCCTGCTGATCTTCACCTGCACCGGCGTCAGCTTTGCGCACGGCTCCAATGACGGACAGAAAGGCATGGGCCTGATCATGCTGATCCTGATCGGTGTCGTGCCGACGGCCTATGCGCTGAACCGCACCCCCGACATCAACTATCTCGAAGCCTACAAGTCGGCGTCGGTCAGCGTCGAAACGGCGCTGGGGAAATATGCCAAGCCAGGTATCACCGTCACTGATGCCAAGGCAGCTGTCCAGGACGCCGTGCGCACCAGGACCTGGAGCGATCAGACGACGGTTGCACTGCAGACCTACATCCACAACACGACGGCGGGCCTGCAGCCCTACGCCTCGGTCGACAACGTGCCGACCGATCTGGTCAGCAACGCGCGCAACGACATCTATCTGATCGGCGAGGCGCTGAAGCTGATCGACAAGAAGCAGTTGCTGCCGATGGAGGCCGCCGACCTGAAAGCGGTCACCGACTATCACAAGGCTGTCGACAACGCGACGAAGTTCATCCCGATCTGGGTGAAAGTCGCCGTTGCGCTGGCGCTCGGCCTCGGCACGATGGTTGGCTGGAAACGCATTGTCGTCACGGTCGGCGAGAAGATCGGCAAGAGCCATCTGACCTATGGCCAGGGTGCGGCGGCCGAACTCGTGGCGATGGTGACCATCGGCATGGCCGACCGGCTGGGGCTGCCGGTGTCGACAACCCATGTGCTGTCGTCGGGTGTCGCCGGAACGATGGCGGCGAACGGTTCGGGGCTGCAATGGGCGACGGTGCGCAATTTGCTGCTTGCCTGGGTGCTGACGCTGCCGTGCTCGATCACCCTCGCCTTCGTGA
>NZ_RZRQ01000690.1:0-984 GCF_003997785.1 Mesorhizobium sp. M7D.F.Ca.US.004.01.2.1
GGCGAGCCCTGATGGATGTCGACCAGCGATGTCGTCATTTCCTGGGCAATCACCGGAGACGCGGCAAGGAGCGCGCACAACAGGAGCGCGGTCGTGCGGAAACTCACCCGATTGCCGGACTTTTCGCGCATGCGCGAAACACCTCGCCCCACCGATTCCGGACCAGTGCCTGGTGGCGACGGGCTTCTCTTGCAGCCCACTGTAGCCCGGATTGTCAGCCTGACAGTCGCACGGGTTCAGTTACCGCAGGGTTTATTTTAGCTGAGGCAAATGTAATTTTCTAACCCCGCAGGGTCTGAATCGCGACGTGTGGAAACGGATATATGTGCGGCGCTTTACGGCCTTGCCTTCATGCATGTCGCTGTCCCAATACGGGGGCTACTTTGGGGTGGCATGCATCAGACCGCCCGCGAAGGCGTCTACGCCAAGCGCGGGCGTCACGCCCAATGCTGTTTATCTGCTTACACTTAATCTTGAGCTGACAGACCCGAGGCCGCGCAAATGCTATGCCGCGTCGCGGGCCTTCTCGATGCGCGAGCGGATCGCCTCGATCATCGTCTCGCGGATCACCGTTTCGCCATGCGTCTCGCGCATGTGCTCGACGGCACGGCGCATGACCTCGGCCTCCTCGTCGGCACGCGTGTGCCAGTCACAGCCGGGAACAAGCGACCCGCAGTGAAATTCCTTCATGGGATTTCTCCTTTTCCTCCGTGGAGCCTGAGGCTCCGACACTTTTTTGGCTCACGGTCCAAATCCGAGATCGGATCCTGGGGCCGCGAGCGGGAGAACAGCATAACACAAATGGGGTGGCATTGGTTGCAGTCAACGGCGAAAAGGCGGAGCAGCGCTGCTCCGCCCTCTTACGCTACCCCGAAACAGGACCGGATATCGTCTCATCCTGCTCTGGCAGGCAAGCCGTCATTTTTCGACCTTGACGGCCTCGGCGACCTTGTTCTTGCCCTTCATATCCCATGAGACGCGGAC
>NZ_RZRQ01000691.1:0-978 GCF_003997785.1 Mesorhizobium sp. M7D.F.Ca.US.004.01.2.1
GCGTTAGGGCCTTCCAAGCCTTCACGAAGTCGTCGTTGCTGACCATCGTCTTCATGCTGGAGTCGGTGTAGAAGGGCTGCATCTTGGCCGGATCGTCGAGAGCCGACGTTTTGGCAAACGCCGCGCCGCCGACCATCGAAAGCGCCATGGCGCCCAAGCAGATCATCTTGATGTTCATGGTACAATCCTCCTGTTGCTTTGAGATCGTCGAGCAACGATCGTCTGGAAAAACGACAGGTTTGGATGAAAGTTCCAGGAAGCAGGCCAATCCCGGGTAAAATATAGTCGAAAAAAGCTTGAAACTTTTTCGGATTTTGCTCGTTTCGGCCAAAGTGGGATTCCATGACCGGAATCATTTGCCGCGCGATCAAGATTGCGGGCTGCCTTGCTGTGCCGCGATGCGCATAGGGCCACTGTATTTGCCGCTCTGGTCGACTCCAGACAATCAACCGGCATGTCAGGCAGGAAACAGGAACGCCGCTGTCGGATCGAAAAAGACCTGCCGGCTGCAGGGCGTCAGGTCCTGCGACTGCATGGCGGCGGAGGTCGGCCTGATGTCGACCCCCTCGCCGCCGGCGGTGCGCGCGACGATGCGCCGGCGCTCGCCGTAGAAGGCGACATCGACGATCTCGACGTTGAGTTCCGCGCTCGCCGGGCGCCTCTCCATGCCAAACGCTTCCGGCCTGATCATCAGCCTGGTCTTCTGGCCTTTGCCGAACGTGCCGTTGGCCCTGACGCCGGAGACGACCGAACCGTCGGCCAGCCGGATTGTTGCCGTGCCATCCTTGGTGTCAAGATGTTCTGCGGCGAGGAAATTCGAATTGCCGATGAAGCCGGCGACGAAATCGGTGGCTGGCCGCAGATACAGGTCCTCGCCGCTGCCGGTCTGCTCGATGCGGCCGTCCCGGAACAGTGCGATCCGGTCCGACAGATGCAGCGCCTCTTCCTGGTCGTGGGTGACGTAGAGGATGGTGACGC
>NZ_RZRQ01000692.1:0-967 GCF_003997785.1 Mesorhizobium sp. M7D.F.Ca.US.004.01.2.1
GCCGAAATGGTCATCCCCATGGTCGTCACTTGACGCGAGGCCTTTCAATGCATGGTTTTGTGACGCCGGCTTTTCGCTTTGACAGCGCTGCAAACTGTGGTTAAGGGGACCACTCTTTTATTGACGAGGCTTGCCGTGGCAAAAACCGAACTTGGCACAAAACGCATCGACCCGGAGACGGGCCGAAAATTCTACGACCTGAACAAGGACCCGATCGTCTCGCCCTACACCGGCAAGACCTATCCGCGTTCCTATTTCGAGGAAGGCAAGATTGCCGCTCTCGAGGAGGAAGAGGAAGTGGCCGAGAAGGAAGTGGACGCCGAGGAGGAAGAGGGCGTTGAGGTCGTCTCGCTCGAAGAGGCGGACGAGGACGTCAAGGCCGATGATCTTCCCGATCTCGGCGATGACGAGGACGATGTCGACCTCGGCGACGACGAGGATGACACTTTCCTTGCCGACGAGGAGGAAGAAGACGACGACGTCGCCGACATGATCGGCGTTGGCGACGACGACGACGAGGTCTGATCGGCCTTGAAAGCGGGCGTTTGCGGGCTTTCGTGGCCTGTGAAGAAAAAGCGGCTCTCGAAGGCTTGATATTGACGAAGGGCGGGGTTAGAAGCCGCCTGCACTAACGGCGCGGTCTCCAACCCGCGCCGGATCTCTTCGCCGGAAACGGTGCCGGTTGACTGCCGGAAGTGGGGCCATAGCTCAGTTGGGAGAGCGCTTGAATGGCATTCAAGAGGTCGTCGGTTCGATCCCGATTGGCTCCACCAAACAGTCTTTCTGCAAAACTGGCTATCTTCTTGCTGAAATAACCGCGCCTCTTCAAAGGCTTGCCAGCGTCGCGTTACAACGCCTGACAGGGACTGCGCTTGTCTCGTGCCGTCAGATTTCAGCCCCAGATACCCAGGCCTTGGCCGGATCGACGACGATGCCATCGCTAACCAACCGCCGGACAGCTGTCACC
>NZ_RZRQ01000693.1:0-947 GCF_003997785.1 Mesorhizobium sp. M7D.F.Ca.US.004.01.2.1
GCCTCTGGCCGACCAGCGTACCCGGCATCTGGGCGATGGGCGACTGCAACGGCAAGGGCGCCTTTACCCATACTTCCTACAACGACTACGAGATCGTCGCCGCCAATTTGCTCGACAACGATCCGCGCAAGGTCAGCGACCGTATCGAAGCCTATGCGCTCTACATCGACCCGCCGCTCGGCCGTTGCGGCATGACCGAGGCCGCGGTGAAGAAATCCGGCCGTCGCGCGCTGGTCGGCCAGAGGCCGATGACCCGCGTCGGCCGCGCCGTCGAAAAGGGCGAGACGCAGGGCTTCATGAAGATCCTGGTCGACGCCGACACCAGGGAGATCCTCGGCTGCTCGGTCCTCGGCCCCGGCGGCGACGAGGCGGTGCATTGCGTGCTCGACCTGATGTACGCCAAGGCCCCGGTCGACACGCTGGCGCGCGCCGTGCACATCCACCCGAATGTCTCGGAGCTGTTGCCGACCATTGCCCAGGAACTCAAGCCGCTGGTCTGAGGCCCGGGCTTCTGGCCGGTCAGCCCAGTTCGCTCAACATCGCCTCCAGCCGGCCCAGCAGAAGCACGGCGCCATTCAGTTCGCTATCGCCAACGTCCTTGAGCAGATCGGCCCGCAGCACCGACAGCAAGCGCTCGATCTCGGTCACTCGGCTGCGGCCGGCATCGGTCAGCGACAGGATCTTGGCCCGCCGGTCGAACGCGTCCTCGGTGCGCGTCACCAGCCCTTCCTCGACCAGCAGGTCGACGATGCGCACCAGCGACGGTCCCTCGAAGCCGAGATGATCGGCAAGCACGCCCTGGCGGAGATTGTCGCCGAGCCGCGACAGCATCACCAGCGGCATGGCGGTGGCATGCGATAGGCCGCAATCGTCAAGCGCCTTGTCGGCCGCGCGCCGCCACAGCCTGGCGACTGATATAACGAGTTGGCCAAACCTGGCACGATCCG
>NZ_RZRQ01000694.1:0-943 GCF_003997785.1 Mesorhizobium sp. M7D.F.Ca.US.004.01.2.1
CCCCAATGGCAAGACGCTGCATGTGCCGAGCGACGGCAGGCCGCTGCCCGGCTTTGAGCAGGCGCTTGCCTCCTACAAGGCGCGCAAGGGTTCAGGCGCGCCGGCCATCGAGTTGGCCAGCGCCGGTGGCAGCAGCAAGAAGTCAGGTGGGTTCCTGTCGGCTTTCTTTGGCGGCGGCTCCGACGAGGCCGACGACAGCGCCGATGTCGAGACCGCTTCGGCTGCACCCCCACCCAAGGCCAGAAACGTGAAGCCGGCTGCGGCAGCCAAGACCAGCAACCTCCCGGGCATCGCCATCGTGGCGCCGGAGAATGCGCAGCGCGCCGAAATTCCGCAGGTGACCGAGGAGCAGGCTCCGGAGCCGGAACAGGAACAGGATACGCCGGAGACGATCATCGCGGCGCTGCCGGCACGCAGCATTCCGCTGCCTGATTTTGCACCGCGGCCGAAGGCCGACGTCGGCGCCCAGCCGCCTGAGAACGTGCCTTTTGCCATGGCCGATGCGACGGCCACCACAGAGCAAGCCGTGGCGACCGCACACGCGCCGGCGAACGTTCCTTTCGGCATGGCCGATGTAACGGCTGCCGATGCAACGGCTTCGGCTGATCCGGCCCAGGTCGCGGTCAACAACATACCGTTGCCGACATGGCGTCCCGACACTTCGCTGCCGGCCGCTCTGGCTTCGCCGCCCAGCAAGGACGTGCTGATGGCGCTGGCCGAGACGGCTGATCACGGCAAGACCGCGACCGATGCGTTCTCGGTGCTGCCGACGGCGCGCCCCGAGATGGCCAGGCCGGATGCGGTCAAGGCCGTGCTCGACGAGGCCAATGCCCAGGTCGGCGCGGCCGACGCATACCAGGTTGCTTCCTTGTCCGAGCCGCGTTCGGCCTTCAACGATCCGTCGGGCACTGACGCCGCAACGCCGCGCGAGGCTGTCGTTGCC
>NZ_RZRQ01000695.1:0-934 GCF_003997785.1 Mesorhizobium sp. M7D.F.Ca.US.004.01.2.1
CGCATCCGACCACCAGTCGCCAGGGCAATCTCTACGGCATGATCGGCATGGGCATTGCCATCGCCACGACGCTGGCGCTGGCAACCCCGTCCGCCGGGCGCTTCGGCCTGATCGTGCTTGGCCTGGCCATTGGCGGCGGCGTCGGCGCCGTCACCGCGCGCCGCATCGCCATGACCTCGATGCCGCAGCTTGTCGCCGCCTTCCATTCGCTGGTCGGCCTCGCCGCCGTCATGGTGGCTGCCGCCGCCATCTACGCCCCGGAAAGCTTCGGCATCGGCACCGTCGCCGACATTCACGCCCAGGCGCTGATCGAGATGAGCCTTGGCGTCGCCATCGGCGCCATCACCTTCACCGGCTCGGTCATTGCTTTCCTGAAGCTCGACGGCCGCATGTCGGGCAAGCCGATCATGATCGGCGGCCGCCACTTCATCAACGCCGCCCTTGGCATCGCGCTGATCGTGCTGATCATCCTGCTGGTCACCACCGAGTCGAAGCTCATCTTCTGGCTGATCGTGGCCGCATCGCTTGCCCTTGGCGTCCTGCTCATCATCCCGATCGGCGGCGCCGACATGCCGGTGGTCGTCTCGATGCTGAATTCCTATTCGGGCTGGGCGGCGGCGGCGCTCGGCTTCACGCTCGGCAATCTGGCGCTGATCATCACCGGCGCGCTGGTCGGCTCGTCCGGCGCCATCCTGTCCTACATCATGTGCAAGGGCATGAACCGAAGCTTCATCTCGGTCATCCTCGGCGGCTTTGGCGGTGAGACAGCGGCAGTTGCAGATGACGGCATCGAGCGCACGGTCAAGCAGGGCTCGGCCGACGATGCCGCCTATCTGATGATGAACGCGCAAAAAGTCATCATCGTGCCGGGCTACGGCATGGCTGTCGCCCAGGCGCAGCATGCGCTGCGCGAAATGGCCGACAAGCTCAAGGC
>NZ_RZRQ01000696.1:0-927 GCF_003997785.1 Mesorhizobium sp. M7D.F.Ca.US.004.01.2.1
CTAGCGCTCTGTCTGCCATGTTCGATCGTCTCGAAGCCGAACTGGCTGACGAGACTGGCGGACCCTGGTTCGCCGGCGAGCACTTTTCGCTGGTCGACGCCGTTTACGGTCCGGTCTTCCGCTATCTGGACGCCTTCGACCGGATGGGTGATTTCGGCATCCTGGACGGCAAACCGCTCGTCCGGGCCTGGCGCAAGGCGTTGAGTGAACGCCCGTCGATCAAGCACGCCGTGGCGCCTGACTATCCGCAAGGCCTGCATGCCTTCCTGCGAGCGAAGGGATCATACCTTTCGAGCCTCATTGGCCGAAGCGATCCCGTCAAACCGCTTGTACAAGCCCTATCCGCCTGAACGGATCGATCACGAGCAAGTTGTTTGCTCGCAGCCGTCAGTTCTCGAACAGGACGAAGGCGGCCCAGACCCGCGGGTCCTGCGCGCCAGATATCTTGCCGTCGCGGGCATCGCGACGGGCCTGGCGCAGCGCTTCCGGATAGGTCTGCCCGGCGGCCAGATGGTCGTAGAAGCTGACCATAAAGGCGGCGGTTCCCGCATCATCCACCGGCCATAGCGTCAGCAGCGATCGCTTCGCACCGGCAATGTTGATCGCTGTCGGCAGGCCGCGCAAACCACCGACGAATGTCTCCTGGCCACGGGCCGTCTCGCAAGCGGACAGGACAATGAGATCGAGGCCTGATAGATCCCAGGTCATCAATTCCATGCCGTACAGGCGGCCGTCATCATCGTCGCGCTTCATCGATTGCCGGTTTCCGGACCGCGACAGCACCACCTCGCTCTGCCACAGCGCGTTGACGGCGCCAACGCCGCTCTCTTTTTCGTCGCGATAGGCGCCGTGCGTGGCCAGATGCGCAACCGTCGCCTGCTCCATGTCCTTGCGCAGCGCACGTTCGCTGGCCGCCGTTCCGGTAAG
>NZ_RZRQ01000697.1:0-920 GCF_003997785.1 Mesorhizobium sp. M7D.F.Ca.US.004.01.2.1
GGCAAGGGCAAGTTTCGTTGACTTTCTCATGGTCTTCTCCTGTTGCATCGTCACCCCCGATGCGGTCCGGCAGGCCGTTCATCACGGTCGTCCGGCACGAAGCAAAAGGTCGAAGTCTCTCCTGACCTTTTGCGACGTCTCTTTGAGGTGTGCTTCCAGCACACCGAAATCCGGCAGGTCAGTCACTGCCAGAAGCAGATCCGAAAGCCCCGGCGGAACATCGTCGCGCTCAAAGGCTCCGGTGAGGCACAGCCGCGTCATCTGGGTCAGTGCCAGATAGAGCGCGTAGGCGTCGCCAAGCGCCTGCCTGACCTCGGCATCGGCAAAGCCCGGTGCAAGACGCGACAGGATCTCGGCCGTGCCGGTGGCACGTGCAATTGGCACGGTCGGGGCACGCGGCCCGGCATCGACCTGCCCGGTGATGACGGCCACCTGAGCGATGAATTCGAGATCGATGAGGCCGCCGGGAATCAGCTTGATGTCCCACAGATCGCGCGGTGGCTTTTCTTTTTCGATCATGGCGCGCATGTCCGAGGCCTCGGCCATCACCTTTTTCGCGTCGCGCGGCTGGCCAAGCACGGCGGCGACTTCCGCTTCAACCTCACCGCACAAGCTGGCGTCGCCGCCAATGGCGCGGGCGCGGGCCAGCGCCATGTGCTCCCAGGTCCAAGCCTCCTGACGCTGGTATTTCTTGAAGGCATCGATATGGGTGGCCACCGGACCCTTGTTGCCGGATGGCCGCAGGCGCAGGTCGAGCTCGTAGAGCACGCCCTCCGCTGTCGGCGCGGAAACGGCCGCGATCAGCCGCTGCGTCATGCGGGTGTAGTAGTGCGAAGGCGCCAACGGCTTGTCACCATCGGACTCCTCGGCGTCCGGCGCGTGGTCGTAGAGCAGGATCAGGTCAACATCCGATCCGGCGG
>NZ_RZRQ01000698.1:0-912 GCF_003997785.1 Mesorhizobium sp. M7D.F.Ca.US.004.01.2.1
GCCGAAAGACGGCAGCGTCCATCTCCGCAACGTCACCAATGACCGGGGCTGCTTTACCATCGTAGGCCCGAAGGCGCGCGACGTGCTGCAACCGTTGACGGAGATCGATCTTTCGAATGACGCGTTCCCATGGTTCGGCGTGAAATCGGGCACGGTTGGGCTCGCCAGCGACGTTCGAATGCTCCGCGTCAATTACGAAGGTGAGCTCGGCTGGGAACTCTACCATCCACTCTGCTACCAGAGGCATCTGCTGGATGCGCTGCTCGCATCGGGGGAATCACATGGCCTTCGCCTGATCGGCATGCATGCGCTGGAATCATTGCGCCTCGAAAAATCCTATCGGGCAATGTATCGTGACATGAACCCGGAGCTTTCCGCTTGGGAAAGCAACCTCGACCGCTTCATCCGACTCGACAAGGGTAATTTCATCGGTAGCGATGCCCTTGTTAAGGAGAAGGAAAGGGGGATCGCTCGCCGCTCGGTCACGCTTTCGATCGACACCGACGAAGCAAGCTCGCTGATTCACGAGGGTGTCTACCACCAGGGCAGCCTCGTCGGTCGCATCACCTCGGGCACTTACTCCTACACACTGGGTTACGACGTAGCCATCGCCCTTCTTCCAACCGACCTTGCCGTTCCCGGCACTGAACTCGTAGTGCCGATCCTTGGCGAGCGTCGCAGGGCGCGCGTGATCACGGAGTCGCCCTACGACCCGGAAGCCAAGCGCGCCCGCATGTGATCGTGCAGGTGTTGGAAAGTCACCGAAACTCCCGAAAGGATGAGCTATGAAGATCCTTGTGCCCGTGAAGCGGGTTGTGGATGCGAACGTCAAGGTTCGCGTGAAGGCTGATGGTTCGGCGGTGGAGCTCGCCAACGTCAAGATGGCGATGAACCCGGTCGACGAGATCGCGG
>NZ_RZRQ01000699.1:0-905 GCF_003997785.1 Mesorhizobium sp. M7D.F.Ca.US.004.01.2.1
CTGATCATCGGCCTGATGGCACGCTTCGGCAGCGAGAAGATTCGCGGCCACGGCATTCCCGAGGCCATCGAGGCGATCCTGCTCGGGCGCTCCAGGCTCGATGCCAAGGTGGCGATCCTGAAGCCGCTGTCATCGGCGATCTCGATCGGTTCCGGTGGGCCGTTCGGCGCCGAGGGTCCGATCATCATGACAGGCGGCGCGATCGGCTCGCTGATCGCACAGATGCTGCCGGTCAGCGATAATGAACGCAAGACGTTGCTGGTGGCGGGTGCGGCGGCGGGCATGACGACCGTGTTCGGAACACCGATCGCTGCCATCATGCTGGCGGTCGAACTGCTGCTTTTCGAATGGACGCCGCGCAGCTTCATCCCCGTGGCAGTGGCGGCGATCATTGCCGAAGTCGAGCGCACCATGCTGCATCTGCCCGGGCCGATCTTTCCGTTCCAGGGTGGCATGGAGGTGACCTTTGTCGGCCTTGCCGGCTGGGTCGCGATCGGCGTCTGCGCAGGACTGTTGTCGGGGCTGCTGACGCAGATGGTCTATGCCTGCGAGGACGGCTTCCAGAAGCTGCCCATTCACTGGATGTGGTGGCCGATGCTGGGCGGTTTGGTTGTCGGCATAGGCGGATTGATCGAACCGCACGCGCTCGGCGTCGGCTATGACAACATCGCCAATATGCTTGACGGCCGCACGATCGCGACCGCCGCGCTGATCCTCCTGGTGGTGAAGGCCATCATCTGGTCGGTGGCGCTTGGTTCAGGAACATCAGGGGGCGTGTTGGCGCCGCTGCTGATCATGGGCGGGGCGATGGGTGCGGTGCTCGCGGGAATTCTGCCCGCGGCGGACCCGGGCTTCTGGGCATTACTGGCCATGGCCGCCACCATGGGCGGCACAATGCGCGCGCC
>NZ_RZRQ01000069.1:0-22434 GCF_003997785.1 Mesorhizobium sp. M7D.F.Ca.US.004.01.2.1
TCCTGATGATCGTGGTGAACATCCTGCTGGTGCTCAATGTGTCGGCCTATTATGCGACGATCGCCGAAGGCACCATTCTGGTGCTGGCGGCACTTGCCGGCTCCATCTCGCACGCATCGGTGCTTGCCGTGCAACTGCGCGCCGCGCGCGCCCGGCTTGCCGCCTGGCGCGCCGGCATATTGCCATCGCAGCTCGAGCGCGTGGACCGGCGTCTCAAGATCGCCGAACAATCGCCTGGCCAACACACAGCCGCATCGCCGCGTCCTGCCTTCCATCTGCGCAACGCGGAAACGCTGCGCTATGCGCTGCCGGCCTATGTCTGCCTGCTGCTCATCGTGGTCGTCACGCAGGTCTGGCTCGGCCGCGCCGTCCTCAATCCGGGCTACTGGAATTCGCTTCTCGTGCTGTCGTCCTTCCTCGCCGTCCTGGCGCTCGGGCAGGGAACCGTCATCCTGACCGGCGGCCTCGACCTTTCCGTGCCGTGGACGATCGGCATCTCCGGCATCATCCTGGCCGGCATGGTCAATGGCTCCGACGCGGCGCTTGTCTACGCCTTGCCGGTCGTGCTGGTGATGGCCTGCGCCATCGGCTTCGCCAATGGCTTTGGCATCGTCTATCTCGGCATCTCGCCGATCGTCATGACACTCGCCACCAACGGCATCCTGCAAGGCTGCGCGCTGCTCTACTCGCAGGGAACACCCGCCGGGTTTTCCTCACCGATGCTGCGCTGGGTCATGACGGCCAGGCTCGCCGGCTTGCTGACCCCAATCGTCCTGCTGATGGTCGTCTTTGTCGTGGCGGCGGTGCTGCTGCTCGGCCGCACGCCGTTCGGGCGCAGGGTCTACGGTATCGGCAATGGCTTACGCGCCGCGCGACTGTCGGGCATCGGCGTCGAGCGCACGCTGATCCTGGTCTACATGCTCTCGGCCGTCTGCGCGGCTGTTGTCGGCATCATGCTGACCGGCTTTTCGGGCCAGGCGAGCCTTGGCATGGGCGACGACTACCTGTTGCCGTCGATCGCCGTGGTGGTGGTCGGTGGCGCGCTGATCACCGGCGGGCGCGGCCACTATCTCGGCATGCTCGGCGGCGTATTGTTGCTGACGGCATTGCAGATGCTGCTGGCCGGCACCACGCTTCCCTACGCCACGAGGGCAATTCTTTACGGGCTGGTCGTTCTGGGCGCCGTCATGGCGTTGCGCGAACGGCGGCTGCAATAAGAAGGACTGGACCATGAGCACAAAGGCACCCGCATCAGCGGACGAATTTCTGGCTGGGCTGAAAGGCCAGCGCGTGCTGGTGACGGCAGGCGCGGGCGGCATCGGTTTTGCCATAGCCGACACGCTGTCGCGGCTCGGCGCCCGCATCGTCGTCTGCGACGTTTCCGACGAGGCGCTGGCCGCTGCTCCCGGCAAGCTCGATCTGGTCGCCGCTGTGAAGGCCGACGTATCGCGGGAAGAGGACGTCGACCGGCTGTTCGAGGCGGTCGAGAAAGAACTCGGCGGGCTCGATGCGCTGATCAACAATGCCGGCATTGCCGGGCCGACCGGCGGCGTCGACGAGATCGATCCGGCCGACTGGCGGCGCTGCATCGACATCTGCCTGACCGGCCAGTTCTTGTGCGCCCGCCGCGCCGTGCCGCTGATCAAGGCGGCGGGCGGCGGCTCGATCGTCTCGATGTCGTCGGCGGCCGGCCGCCATGGCTACGCCTTCCGCACGCCCTATTCGGCGGCCAAGTTCGGTGTCATCGGTTTCACGCAGAGTCTCGCCAAGGAGCTTGGGCCGCATGGCATCAGGGTCAACGCCATCCTGCCCGGCATCATCGAGGGACCGCGCATCGAAGGTGTCATCTCGGCGCGCGCCAAGCAGGTCGGCATCAGCCACGAAGAAATGACGGATCGCTATCTGCAGAACATCTCGCTGCGCCGCATGACCAGCCCCTATGATGTCGCCGCGATGGTCGCCTTCCTGCTCTCCGATGCGGGCATCAACATTTCCGGCCAGTCGCTCGGCGTCGACGGCAACGTCGAAACACTTTGAGGAACAATCCATGGCCAATGTCGCGATCGTCGGAAGCGGGTTCATCGGCCGGGCCTGGGCGATCAGCTTTGCCCGCGCCGGCCATGATGTGCGCATGTGGGACCAGTCGCCCACTGCCACAGGCGGCGCCCGCGACTACATTGCCGGCGTGCTAGGCGATCTTGCCGCAAACGACCTGCTGCGCGGTCAGTCCGTCGACACCGTGCTCGGCCGGATCGCCATTGTCGCCGAGCTGGCAGAGGCGCTGGCCGGTGCGGTCCACGTCCAGGAGAACACGCCCGAAAGCCTTGAAGTGAAACGGGAGGTGTTCTCGCTGATCGACAGGCTTGCCGATCCGCAAACAATCATCGCCAGTTCCACCTCGGCGCTGTTGCCGTCGAAATTCACCGACCATCTGCAAGGTCGGCACCGCTGTCTGGTCGTGCATCCGATCAATCCGCCCTATCTCATTCCGGCGGCTGAGGTCGTGCCGGCACCGTGGACATCTGCTGACACGCTGGAAAGGACCCGCGCCTTCCTCATCGACGCCGGTCACGCGCCGTTGGTGATGAAGCGCGAGCTTGACGGCTTCATCATGAACCGCCTGCAAGGCGCATTGCTGGAGGAGGCTTTCCGGCTTGTCGCCGACGGCTACGCCAGCGTCGAGGATGTCGATATCGGCATCCGCGACGGGCTGGCGCTGCGCTGGTCTTTCATGGGTCCGTTCGAGACCATCGATCTCAATGCGCCCGGCGGCGTGCGCGACTATGTCGAGCGCTACCAGTCGATCTATTCGAACATTTTCCCGCAGATGCTGCGCCGGGTCGACTGGGCGGGCGAGGTGATGAAAACAGTCGAAGCCGACCGCCGCGAACGCCTGCCGCGCGAAAACCTCGGCGAGCGGCAGGTGTGGCGCGACCGCCGGCTGATGGCGCTGGCGGCGCACAAGAAAAAATCGGACCAGGAGTATGGACAATGATCGAAACGAGCCGCAAGCCAGGTGCTGCGCAGACAAAGGGCAAGGTCATCATCACCTGCGCGGTGACGGGCGCCATCCACACGCCGACCATGTCGCCCTATCTGCCGATCACGCCGGACCAGATCGCCTCGGAGGCGATCGCCGCGGCCGAAGCCGGCGCCGCGATCCTGCATCTGCATGCCCGCGACCCGGAAACCGGCAAGCCGGACCAGACGCCCGAGGCCTTCGCCCGCTTCCTGCCGCGCGTCAAGCAAGGCACCAACGCCGCCATCAACATCACCACCGGCGGCAGTCCCTACATGAAGGTGGAGGAGCGTGTGCGGCCGGCCGCCCAGTTCAAACCGGAAGTCGCCTCGCTCAACATGGGCTCGATCAATTTCGGGCTCTATCACTTGGCCGACAAATACGAGACCTTCAAATTCGACTGGGAAAAGCCGCATCTGGAAGCGACGCGCGACCTCGTCTTCCGCAACTCGTTCAAGGACATCGAGTACATTCTGGCGACCTGCTACGACAATGGCACGCGCTTCGAGTTCGAGTGCTACGACATCGCCCATCTCTACAACCTTTCCCACTTTGCCGACCGCGGGCTGGTGAAGCCGCCTTTCTTCGTGCAGTCGGTGTTCGGGCTGCTGGGCGGCATCGGCACGCATCCCGAAGACGTCGCCCATATGAAGCGCACCGCCGACCGGCTGTTCGGCGACCAGTTCCGCTGGTCGGTGCTCGGCGCCGGCGCCAGCCAGCTTCGCATCGCCGCGCAATCGGCGGCGCTTGGCGGCAACATCCGCGTCGGGCTGGAGGACAGTCTGTGGGCGGGCAAGGGCAAGCTTGCCAAATCGAACGCCGAGCAGGTCTTGCTGGCCCGCAAGATCATCGAGGGGCTCGGCATGGAAGTGGCGACGCCCGACGAGGCGCGCGAGATCTTGTCATTGAAAGGCGGCGACAAGGTCGCTTTCTGACGCGGCCTGACCAATCGCTGCGTGGCGCCAATATCGAGGAGGACAGCATGAAGATCGAAGTCGTGGTGGATGTGAAGACCACATTGGGCGAAGGACCGCTGTGGGACGTCGAACAGGAGCGCCTGTACTGGATCGACAGTTTCGACGGACGGGTGTTCCGGGCGACCGCCGACGGACGCGAGATCCGGTCGTGGGACGTGCCGATGAAGATCGGCTCGATGGCATTGCGCAAGGATGGCAGCGGCGCCGTGGTGTCGCTGCAGCGCGGCTTCCATTTGCTCGATTTTGCCACCGGCGATGTAACGCTGATCCACGATCCCGAGCCGGACAAGCCGATGAACCGGCTCAACGACGGCAAGGTCGACCGACGCGGCCGTTTCTTCGCCGGCTCCATGGATACGATGGAAGAGGGGCCGTCCGGCGGTCTCTACAGGCTCGATCCGGATTTCTCCGTCACCCGGATCGATTCCGGCATCATCTGTTCCAACGGCCCATGCTGGAGCCCCGACGACCGCACCTTCTATTTCGCCGACACCTGGACCGGCGAGATCTGGGCCTACGACTATGATATCGCCACCGGCGCCGCCACTAACCGGCGCACTTTCGTGGGCGTCGACACCAGCCGGGGTGGTGCGGCTGACGGCTCGACCGTCGATGCCGAGGGCTATCTGTGGAACGCGCTGGTCTATGATGGAAGGCTGGTGCGCTACGCGCCGGATGGCAGCATCGACCGCGTCATCGACATGCCGGTCAAGAAGATCACCAGCGTCATGTTCGGCGGACCGAAGCTCGATATCCTCTACGTGACCTCGATGGCCAAGCCGCCGCTGCCGCGTTTTCCCGGAGACGGCGTCTTGCGCGGCAGCCTGTTTGCCATCACCGGTCTTGGCATCAAGGGCGTCGCGGAACCGCGCTTCGGCGGCTGACGGGAGGAAAATGGATTCATGAGGATGCCCCCTGTACATGCGAGACATAGATGGGGAAGAAAACGGCCTCTCACTCGACACGTTCCTTCACGAAATCGGGATGGGCGCGCGCTGAACGCAAATGCACCTTCAGGCGACGGCAGTTCGGACGCCGATCGCCGCTGACTTTGCCGATCTCCTCTCCACCGGATTGGTAGTCAAGATTTGTTGACTTCCATCACAGAGGAAATGACTACCGCTTGCCCATTTGTCGGACCATAAGACTGGCCGTGTGATCAGGCCTCGGCTGGCTTGCCGCACAGAAGGCGATCCTGCCTTTGGGATAGAGCAGCCGCCTGCATGACGGAATCGGCCACAGCATTGGAACAGCCTCAATTTGCCACCGAGCGCGACCCGAGGCTGAGACTGATTATTCCGATCATCGTCGCCATCGCCTTTCTGATGGAGCAGCTCGATTCCACGATCATCACCACCGCGATCCCAGCCATCGCGCGCAGCCTCGACACGACGCCGGTCAGGCTGAACCTGGCGATCACCACCTACATTCTGACGCTGGCCGTGTTCATTCCCGTCAGCGGCTGGTTCGCCGACAGGTTCGGCGCACGAAGAGTGTTCGCGCTGGCACTTTTCACCTTCACCCTTGGTTCGGCGCTTTGCGGCATGGCCAACAGTTTCGGCATGCTGCTGGCGATGCGCGCTTTGCAAGGGCTGGGCGGCGCCATGATGACGCCGGTCGGCCGGCTGATCCTGCTGCGCAGCTTTCCGCGCAGCGGGCTGATCACCGCCATGACCTACATGACCTTGCCCGCCATCATGGGGCCTGTGTTCGGGCCGCTGCTTGGTGGCCTGCTGACCACCTATGCGTCGTGGCGCTGGATATTCTATGTCAACGTGCCTTTCGGCTGCCTTGGCATTCTGGCGGCGCTGCGCTTCGTCGACGATTTTCGCGAGGAGGCGGTGCAACGCTTCGACTTCGCCGGGTTCCTGATGGTGGGCTGCGGCGTGGCCCTGCTGCAGTTCGGACTGGAGAGCATCGGCCGGCCGATCGTCCCTGTTTCGGCGACACTGCTGGTGCTGGCCGCGGCGATCCTGCTGCTGCTCGCCTTCGGGCGCTATGCACGCCGCGTCGTCGCGCCGGCCGTCGATCTGACGTTGTTTCGATTTCGCTCGTTCTGGGTCGGCACGCTGGCAGGCGGTCTGTGCCGCGTTGGCCTCAACGGCGTGCCTTTCCTGTTGCCGCTGATGCTGCAGGTCGGCTTCGGCATGAGCCCGGTCACATCAGGCTCGCTGACATTCGTCGGCAGCTTCGGCGCCTTGCTCATCCGGCCGCTGCTGTCGCCGCTGTTGCGGCGCTTCGGCTTCAATGTCGTGCTGATCGGCAGCGCGGTGGTCGGCTCAGCCGCGGTGGCGGGCTTCGCCTCGATCGAGGCCGATACGCCGCACTGGATGATCGGCCTCTACGTCTTTGTCTTCGGGATCATCCGGTCGGCGCAATTCATGACCTCCAACACGCTGTCCTATGCCGACCTGCCGGCCGACAAGCTCAGCCGCGCCACCAGCCTCGGCGGCGTCCTGCAGCAGCTTAGCGTTTCCCTCGGCGTTTCGATCGCCGCCATGGTGCTGGGTCTGGTCGCAGGAGAAACCCACATCGTGACACCGGAACGCTTTCACCAGGTGTTCCTGCTGACCGCGGTCATACCGCTGCTGTCCATCCCCGGCTTCCTGTATTTGCGTGCCGAGGACGGCGTGCAGGTTAGTGGCCATGTTCGGGCAGGAAATTCTCGCAAATGATGCCGGATGTATACGGGCATACTTATATCCACAAAGGCGGTTTTCCATTAGGCTGGTACCACGTGAACGGGAGCATCGATTGCAAGGATTTGCGGAAAGCGTGATGCAGGGGCCGCGGACCGTGGCCGAGCAGGTCGCGAATGTCCTGCGCGAAGCGATTGCCAATGGAACCATCAAGGCAGGCACGCCGCTGCGCCAGGACGAACTGGCCGAGCAGTTCGGCTTCAGCCGGATGCCCATTCGTGATGCCCTGCGCCAGCTGGAAGCCGAGGGCATTGTTTCCATCCACCCGACCAAGGGCGCGCAGGTCGCCCGGATGGACAGCGCCGAGATCAGCGAAATCTATGCGCTGCGCGAGCTGCTCGAAAGCGAGGCGCTCCGGCTCTCGGTACCCGGCCTTGCCGGCGCGAAGCTCGACGAGGCGGAACAGGTGCTCGATCAGATCGACGCCGAGCGCAATGTCGGCCGATGGGGGGCACTGAACCGTGCCTTTCATCTGGCTCTCTACGATGCCTGCGGCAACCATCGATTGCTCGGCCTGATCGAGGCGCACCACAATGCGGCCGATCGCTACGTCCGCATCCTGCTGTCGAACCTGGACTATCGCAACCGCTCGCAGACGGAGCACCGCGACCTGCTGGCCGCCTGCCGGCGGCGCGACGGCGACAAGGCCATAAGCATTCTGAGGCAGCATCTTCGCGAAGGAAGCGAGACGCTGGTTAGCGCGATCAGGGAAGATGGCCTGTCGCGAAAATCCTAGGTCGGCTCAAAAGGCATAGCGATGGCTTCAGCCCTGCGCCGGCCTGCGATCGACGATGTAGATGTGGTCGGCCACGAGCACCACTTCGCCGCGCTGGTTGATCACCTCGCAGCGCTCGATCACCCGCCCTGAACCAGGCCGCTTAGGATCGTCCTCCTTGGCCGCGATGGTGGTGCGCGTGCGGATCGTGTCGCCGATGAACACCGGCTTGATGAAACGCAGCCGGTCATAGCCGTAGGAAAAGGCGACGGGATTGACGATGGTTGCCGTCAGGCCGATGCCGACCGAGAACACGAGCGTGCCGTGGGCAATGCGCTGGCCGAACGGCGTCGTCTTCATGAATTCGGCGTCCATGTGATGCGGGAAGAAATCGCCGGTGTGGCCGGCATGGACGATGAAGTCGGTCTCGGTGATGGTGCGGCCGCTGGTGAGGCGCGACGAGCCGATCTCGTAGTCCTCGAAATACTGGATCTGTTCCATCATGGCCTTTCCGCGATCGACGTCGCCGGCGCCGCACTCGATTTATAGGCGGCCTCGACCAGCGCCATCGTGCTCCACGCATCCTCGACCGGACTGATCAGCGTAGCATCTTCTCCGGCTGCAAACCGCTGGACATTGGCCATGCGGCCGACGAAGGCGTCGGGAAACCACTCGCCGGCCAAGGGCACCGCGATCCAGTCCGTCCCGCCTTTCGGATGGATCTCCAGAATATCCGGTTCGCCTGTGGGATAGTCGAGATTGAGACCCAGCTTGAGATAGGCGGCGCCCTCGGTGCCGCAGATGCGGAACTCGCAGGCCTGATGCCGGCGGCCGAACTTGTGGTCGTGATTGATCGACAGTGCGCAGCGCACGGTGTCGCCATAGTCGAGAATGGCGCTGGTGCGCGTCTGCGCCACCGCGTGGCTGGGGTGGCCGAGCGTCTTGGCGTGCACGCCCTTGGGGTCGCCGAGCAACTGCCGGATCAGGTCGAGATAGTGGATCGAATGCATGGCGATCTCGACGCGTGGCGCCTTGAGCAGGAACTCCCACAGCTCCCACGGCGTCGCCAGCGCCAGCCAGGCGTCGAAGTCGACGATCTCGCCGAGCCAGCCCTTGGCGATCGCGTCCTTGAGCGCCAGCATCATCGGCGCGAAGCGCAACTGGAAGTTGACCGCCGCGTGCAGCTTCCTGGCACGGCAGATCTCGAGGATCGTGGTCGCCTCGGCAAGGTTGCTGCCCATCGGTTTCTGGATCAGCGCCACCGCGCCGTCCGGCAGTGCCTTCAGCACATCGGCATGGCGCGACGGCGGCGTCGCGAGGTCGAAGATCGCATCCTCGACGGCAGTCGCTTCCTCAACTGAGCGAAAGGCTGTCACACCCCATTGGTTGGCCAGTTTTTCAGCCCGAGCATGATCCGGATCGTAGAGGCCGGCGACCGGAAAGCCGGCCTTCCGGTAGGCTGGGAAATGCGCGTCGCCGACGATCGATCCCGCACCGAAGGTGACGATCGGCCGGGGGTTTGAGGGTTTTGGCCAGGATTGAACGAGCAAGGCAGGGTCGAAACCGCCTTCAGTCATGGTGGAAGACCTCATCCATCTCAGCCCACCATTCGCCTTCCTTGCGGGTCGCCAGCGGCTCCTGGCAAGGCATGCAGACGGCCCACCATTCCTGCGTCTTCGGGTCGGCCGCCATCTTGGCCATGTCGGCGGCATAGTCGGTGCCGTGGTATTCAAAATAGGAAAACAGCAGGTTCTCCGGCCGCTTCAGGTAGATCGAATAGTTCTTGATGTTGCAGGCCGAGATCATGGTCAGCACGTCGGGCCAGACGGCGGCATGGAGCCGGACATACTCATCGACCTTTTCCGGCTTCAGCCCCAAAACCATACCCATCCGCTGCATATCAGTTCCCTTATTTGGTGATCGCCGTGGTGAATTCGGCGATGCTCATAGCCTTGACCGCATCCCAGTCCCAGTCGATGCCGATGCCCGGTTCGTCGGGCGCCAGCGCGTGCCCATCCTCTATGCGCATATGCTTGCCGGTCAACTGGTCGAGCTGCGGAATGTACTCGACATATCGGCCGTTCTGAACAGCGCAAGTCAGGCTGACATGCAGCTCCATCAGGAAATGCGGACAGACCGGAATGTCGAAGGCTTCCGCCGCATGCGCGATCTTGAGCCAGGGCGTGATGCCGCCGATGCGGCCGACATCGACCTGCACGATCGAGCAAGCGCCTTTCTGCATGTATTCGCGGAAGTGACGGATGGAATAGAGCGACTCGCCAATCGCGATCGGCGTCGGCGTCGAGTTCGACAGGCGCACATGCCCGTCAATATCGTCGGCCGGCAGCGGCTCCTCGATCCAGGCGAGGTCGAGCTCACGCAGCCTCGCCGCGCGCCGGATCGCCTCGTCGACTGAAAACCCCTGATTGGCGTCGGTCATGATTTCGTAGCCGTCGCCGACCGCCTTGCGCACCGCCGACAGGCGGGCAAGATCCTCCGACCCGTGCGGCCTGCCGATCTTCACTTTCGAACCGCGAAAACCCTTGGCCTTTGCGGCCAGCGCGTCGTCGACCAGCGCCTGCGTCTCGATGTGCAGCCAGCCGCCTTCGGTCGTGTAGAGCGGGCAGCGGTCCTTGGCGCCGCCGGCCAGTTTCCACAGCGGCAGGTTTTGCTTCTTCGCCCGCAGGTCCCAAAGTGCTGTATCGATCGCCGCGATGGCGATAGCTGTGATCGCGCCGATGGTCGTGGCATGCGTGGCGAATTCGAGATCGTGCCAGATCGCCTCGATCATGTCGGGATCGCGGCCGATCAGGCGCGGCACCAGATGGTCGGACAAGAGCCGCATCACCGACGAACCGCCGGTGCCGATCGTATAGCTGTAGCCGGTGCCGACCGCGCCGTCGGAATCGGTGATGGTGACGATAGGCGTTTCCTGGCTGACGAAGCTTTGGATGGCGTCGGTGCGCTTGACCTTGGGCACAAGGTCCACCATCCGCAGCTCGACTTTCTCGATTCTGGCCATGTCGATCAGCTCCGCAACGTCTTTCCGGTCTCGGTGGCAAACAGATGCGCCTGCGACATGTCGAGGCTCATGGCGACCCGTTCGCCCGGCCTCAATGGCCTCGGGTTCAGCATGCGCGACACCCAGTCCGTACCGTTGAATTCGACGAACACCAGCGTCTCGTTGCCGAGCGGTTCGGTCACCGTGATCGGCAGTCCGATCTGGTGGACATCGGCGGCACCTCCGGAACTGATGCCATGGCCGGTTGGATAGATGTCGTCGGGCCGCAGCCCGAACACGATCTTGTCGCCGGTCGCGACATTGGCCTTGAACTGGCCGGGCAGGGGCAGCTTTTCGCCGCTGGCGAAAACCATCTGGCCGTCATCGATCGTCGCCTCATGCAGGTTCATCGGCGGTGAGCCGATGAAGCCCGCGACGAAACGGGTCGCCGGCCGCCGGAACACCTCGTCGGGCGTGCCGACCTGTTCGATATGGCCGTCGCGCATGATCACGATGCGGTCGGCGAGCGTCATCGCCTCGACCTGGTCATGGGTGACGTAGATCACCGTCGACTGCACCTTGGCGTGCAGTTTCTTGATCTCGGTGCGCATCTGCGTGCGCAATTTGGCGTCGAGGTTGGACAGCGGCTCGTCGAACAGGAACACGTCCGGGTCGCGCACGATGGCGCGGCCCATGGCGACGCGCTGGCGCTGGCCGCCCGACAGTTGCGACGGACGACGGTCGAGCAGCGTGTCGAGGCCGAGGATGGCCGAGGCCTCGGCAACACGGCGCTCCATGTCTTCCTTGGCAGCACCCGCGATCTTCAGGGAGAAGCCGAGATTCTCGCGCACCGTCATGTGTGGGTAGAGTGCGTAGGACTGGAACACCATCGAGATGTTGCGCGAGCGTGGCGGCAGGTCGTTGACGACGCGCCCGCCGATCTCGATCGAGCCGGCGCTGATCTCTTCCAGCCCGGCGATCATGCGCAGCGTCGTCGACTTGCCGCAGCCGGATGGGCCGACCAGCGCAATAAACTCGCGGTCAGCAATGTCGAGATCGATGCCGTGTACGATCCCGACAGTGCCGTAGCGCTTGGTCAGCTTGGTGAGGGTAACGGTTGCCATTGGATCAGCCTTTCACCGCGCCGGAGGTCAGGCCGCCGACAAGGTGTTTCTGGACGATGTAGGTGAGGGTGAGCGCCGGAATGATCATCACCACGGCGAGCGCGCACATGCCGCGCCAGTCGATGGTGAACTCGGCGGTGTAGTCGAGCAGGCCGACCGGCAGCGTCTTGGCGCTCACCGAGCGGGTCAGTTGCGAGGCCAGCGCGAATTCGTTCCAGCAGGTCAGGAAGGCAAAGATCGCTGCGGAAGCGATGCCCGGCCCGGCAAGCGGGAACTCGACCTGCCAGAACGCCTGCCAGCGCGTGCAGCCGTCGATCTGCGCCGCTTCCGCGAGGTCCTTGGGCACCTGGCGGAAGAAGCCGTCGATCAGCCAGATCGTGAACGGCACGTTGAGCGCGACATAGGCAAGGATCAGTCCGAAATGCGTGTCGATGATGCCGAGCCGCACATAGAGGAAGAACAGAGGCAGCGAGAGCGCAATGCCGGGCACCGTGCGCGTCAGCATCAGGCCAAGGAACACGCTCGACTTGCCGCGGAAGCGGTAGCGCGCGAAGGCATAGCCGCCGGCCATGCCGATGGCCACCGCAATGACCGTCGAGGTCACCGAGATGATCAGCGAGTTGCGGAAGTATTCGATCACCGGGATGCCGCCCTTGCCGATACCGCTGAACATCGCGACATAGGCGTCGAACGAAATCTCCTGCGGGATCCACACCGGCGGCTTGGCCATGATCTCGACCGTCGGCCGCAGCGACGAGATGACGATCCACAGACCCGGCAGGCAGATCGTCAGCATCGCCAGGAACAGGCCGATGCGATAGACGACGCCCAACAGCCGGCGCTTCAGGCGGGCGGAAGAATTCTCGTCCATCTTCACCACTCCGCGCCGATCTGCGTGCGCGCCGCGGCGAGCTTGTTGAAGAAGTAGACCGTGAAGGCGATCGACAGCAGGATCGAGAAATAGGCCATGGCGTTGGCCATGCCCATGCGCCCGTCGCTGTAGGCGGTGCGCGCCACCAGGGTCCAAAGCAGTTCGGTGCGGCCCGCCGGTCCGCCATCGGTCATGATCTTGACGATGTCATAGGCGCGCGCCACGTCGAGCGAACGGATGGTCATGGCGATGTAGGCGAAGGGCATGACGAACGGCCACGTCACATAGCGGAACGTTTGCCACGGCGTGCAGCCGTCGACGCGCGCCGCCTCGATCGGCTCCTTGGGCATGGCGAGCAGACCGGCGAGGATCAGGATGGCGAAGATCGCGGTCGACGACCAGATCTCGGCGATCGAAATGGCGATGAAGGCAAGATGGCCCTCGATCAGCCACGGTATGGCATCCCTGGTGATGCCGAGTGATTGCAGCGCATTGTTCACCAGGCCGATATTGTCGTTGAACATGAACTTGAATTGGAAGCCGACCAGGATCGGCGAGAACATCATCGGAAACATCATCAGCGTGCGCAGGATGCGCTGGCCGCGCGTCGCCTTCTCGACCAGCATGGCGAGGCCAAGGCCAAGCAGCATTTCGAGATTGAGGGCAATGGTCAGCAGCAGCACCGTGCGGCCGAAGGCCCACCAGAAATCGGTGTTGGACAGGATCGAAAGATAGTTCCGGATGCCGATGAAGACGTAGAATGTCTCGGGCTTGGTCAGGCGGAAAGGCGTGAAGCTGGAGTAAAGGGACAACAGCAACGGCACAACGACAACCGCTGCCAGCACGATCATGGCCGGAAGCAGCAGCAGGAATGGCGCGGATGGCTTGAAGCCCTTCATCAGAATCCTTGAGGTGTTTGCATTTGGATGGCGGTGCTTGGGCCGGGGGCGAAGGATTAGCGTAAACCGCTGGCATCCCGCGAAACGCGATCGCCTCCCCCATTGCTGATGGGGGAGGCGGCTCCTTGAGAGCCGTTGCTAGAGCTTGCCGGCGTCCTGGAGGATTTGCGTCGCCTTGGCGGCTGCTTCATCCAGTGCCTGCTTCGACGTCTTGTCGCCGAGGATCGCCGCCTGCAATTCGGGATAGACGGCGTTCGATATCTCGATCCATTCAGGCGTCTGCGGCACCGCAAAGGCGTGCTTGGCCTCTTCCTGGAAGGCGGTAAGAACCTCCTTCTTGTAGGGATCGTTTTCGGCCTGCTTCAGGTCCCAGTCCCAGACCGCGGTGCGGGTTGGCAGCGGACCCGCGGCGGCCTCGAGCTTCTGGCTGTCTTCGTTGGTCAGCCACCACACCAGGGAAGCCGCGGCCTCCTTGTTGGGGCAGTTCTCGGTCACCGAGAAGCCATGGAAACCGGACCAGCCGGTGCGCTTGCCGGACGAGCCCTTCGGCGCGACCTTGACGCCGACATTGCCTGCGACCTTCGACGACTTCGGATCGTTGAAGAAGCCTGCCCAGCCCGGCCAGTCGAGATTGATGGCGACGGTACCCGAAGCAAAGCCCTGGCCGAGATCGTCCCAGAGGTAGTTGGTGGTGCCGGCCGGCACGGCCTTGGCCTTGTAGAGGTTGACGAACCAGTCAAGCGCCCGGATGCCAGCCTCGGAATTGAAGACCGGCTTGCCGTCCTTGTCGAGGTACTCGCCGCCTTCGGCGACGACCATCTCGTAGAAGCGGCCGTTGATCGCCTCTTCCTTGCCGGCGAATTGCGTGCCGTAGAAATTGGGCGGATTGGCGAAGAACTCGGCCTGGTCGGTGACTTCCTTCCAGGTGTCCGGCGGCACCAGGTCATAGCCGTATTTCGCCTTGAACTTGGTCTTGTTGTCGGCGTTCTCGTACAGGCTCTTCTGGTAGTAGAGCGCCGAAACGTCGAACTGGGCGCGCGGCAGCATCTCCAGCTTGCCGTCGATCGTTGCCGACTTGATGGTCGACGGCACAAAGGCGTCGATCTCTGCCTTGGGCAGCAATTTGCTGAGATCGGTGTAGAGGCCCGTATATTGCGGCGCGAACGACGAATGGTTCCAGCCGACGCACCAGTTGGTGCTGCCCGAGGCGATGTCGGACTTCAGCTCCTTGTCGATGTCGAAGCCGTTCTTCTTGGTCAGGATGTTGACCTTGGCGCCGGTCGCCTTTTCCCATTCGGGAATGCGCTCGTAGAGTTTTTCATATTGCTGGCCGCCGATCAGCTTCACGTCGACGGTCACGCCTTCGAACTTGCCGGGCAGGTCGCCGGCAAGGGCAGCGCCTGCGCCTGACGCAAGCAACAATGCACCGGCGCACACGCCGGAAAGCAGTCTGTTCATTGGTATCCTCCCTTGGTGCGCCTCAGCGGCGACCGCAACTCGTCTGATGACAAGAAGTGCTACATTCATATACAAACAAAACATTCACGGATACGTCAAGGCGAAATTTGTTTCCGCCGGGTGTGTTCCTGCGTATATGAAGGGTGAAATTCACTGGAGGGATGAGCCATGGACGACAGCGAAGACGAGCGCTATCGCGCGCCGGCGCTCGACAAGGGGCTCGACATCCTTGAACTGCTGGCGGGCGTTGACGGTGGTCTGACGCAGGCCGAAATTGCCAAGAAACTCGACCGCAGCCCCAACGAATTCTACCGCATGCTCGACCGGCTGGTGCGCCGCGGCTACGTCACCAGGCTCGACGGCGACCGCTATTCGCTGACGCTCAAGCTGTTCGGCCTGGCGCAATTGCATGCCCCGGTGCGGCGGCTGGTTTCCTACGCCACGCCACTGATGCGCGAACTGGCAGAGACTTCGCAGCAGGCCAACCAACTCGTTGTTTTTGATCGCGGTTCTGCTGTCGTCATCGGTCAGCAAGAGGCGCCGAACTATTGGGGCATATCGATCCGGGTCGGCTCGCATATCAGTCTGTTCGACACCGGGTCGGGGCATGTGCTGCTCGCCTTCCGTTCGCCGGAAGAGCGGCAGATGATGATTTCCGAACACGTCCGCAGCACCGACAAGACGGCGCAATCGGCCGAGTTCTTCACCCGTCTCGACCAGATCCGCGACCGCGGTTACGAGATGATGGCCTCGATGCAGACCGCCGGCGTCTTCAACCTCTCCGCCCCGGTGCGCAGTTCCGACGGCAAGGCGATCGCCGCGCTGTCGATTCCCTACATCACCGTCGTCAACGCGCCTTCGGCGCCCGACATCACAAGGACCATCGAGCTGCTGCTGGTCACGGCTGAGAAGCTGTCGCACCTCGCCGGCTCTGCAGTCGGCTCATCGGCATAAATTCTTATTTGAATGAAGAATTCCTCCGTGAGATGATTTGAAAAGCCCGGAGGAGGAAGCCAGCCATGATCATCGACACCCATCTGCATCTCATCGATCGCTCGGCCCTGCGCTACCCCTGGCTCGCCGGCGTGCCGTCGCTCAACCGTGATTTCTCCTATGAGGACTACGCCGTGGAGGCGCAGCGTGTCGGCGTCGAGCGCGTGCTGCATATGGAAGTCGATGTCGATCCGGCAGACATCGAGGCCGAGACCGCTCGTGTCGAAGGACTGTCACGGCAGCCTGGCAGCATGCTGGCCGGGGTGATCGCATCCTGCCGGCCGGAAGAGGCCGACTTTCCGGCCTATCTCGAAAGGCAGCGAGCAAACCCATTCGTCAAAGGCTTTCGCCGCGTCCTCCATGTCGTGCCCGACGAGCTTTCGGAAGGCGCACTGTTTCGCGACAACATCAAGCGGCTTGGCGGCACCGGCCTGACCTTCGATCTCGTCGTGCTGCCGCACCAGATTCCAAAGGCAATTGCGCTGGCCGATCTGGCGCCCGATGTGCAGTTCGTCCTCGACCATTGCGGCGTCCCCGACATCAAGGGCAACGGCGAACATCCGTGGCGCGAACACATGAGCGAGATCGCCCGCCGCCCGAATGTGGTGGCCAAGATTTCCGGTGTCGTCGCCTATGCCGATGCCGGCAGCTGGACGGCCGAGACGCTGCGGCCCTATGTCGAGCACACAATCGGTGCGTTCGGCTGGGACCGCCTTGTCTGGGGCAGTGACTGGCCGGTCTGCACGCTCGGCGGCGGCCTGTCGACCTGGGCGGCGGCGACCCATGCGCTGCTTGTCGGTTGCAGCATTGCCGAGCGCGACAGGCTGCTGTCCGGGAATGCCCGCAAACTGTGGCGGCTTGACTAGCCGGGTTCGCTCACGCCTTTCAGGCAGCGCCAGGTGTCGGAAAACTCTCCCGGAACAGGCGATTGAGATCGGCAACGACCTCGGCGGCTTTGTGCCGGGAGGTCATGCCCGACAGGATGCGGTCGGACGCCACCTGCTGGAACGCCATGTAGCCGTCATGGCGCGGCCGCACCCATGCGCCTTCCAGCGTCGCGCGCGTATCCCGGTAGAAATTGCCGGTCGCTTCATTGACAGCCTGGTCCTCCCAGGCGGCGGCATGGCCGGGTTGGCCGCCGGCGGTGGCATAGGGCCCGCGCTGGACATCGCCGCTCGCGACCCAATAGGCGAAGTCGATCGCGGCATCTCTGGCTTTGGAAAGGGCTGATACGGCTATGCCGGTGCCGCCGAGCGCCGAACCGATCGGGCCGCCGGAACCGATCACCGGAATGTCCGCAAAAGCCAGCCGGTTCTGACGAAAACCAGCCGCCGCATAGGAGACATAGCCATAGATCAGCGGCGCGCAGATGATCCTGGAATCGGCCTCCGCCATGCGCTCCGAGACAGCGATCGGATCCATCTCGAAACAGGCCGGTTCGACCAGCGCCGCAATCTCGCGCATCACTTCAAACACTTCGCTACCGGCGTCGGCGTCGATGAGATCGCCGGACGGATCAGTTGCGCAGGGATGGCCGAGATTGCCCGCAAGCGTGTAGAACACCATCAGCACATGCGGCGGCCGCAACGGCAGCAGCACACCGCCTTGTCGAGCGAGATCGAGCACCTCGCTCCAGCGCGCAGGCGGCGCATCGAGCGCATCCGGCCGCCAGGCCTGGACCTGTGTCGCCGCGTCGATCGGGAAGGCCCATTGCCGTCCCCGCCAGTTGTAGCTCGGATAGGATTGGCCGACGCTGCCAGAGGCAAGGGCTGCGCGCTCAGCCTCGCGGCCGGCTATATCCAGCGGCTCGAGGCAGCGCTCCGCCGTGATCTGGCCGACATGCGGATGGTCGATGACGATGAGATCATAGGCGCGCGCCAGTTCTTCGACCGGAAAGGATTCGAAATCCTGCAGCGAGCGCTTGTCCCATTCGATCACGACGCCGGTCTTCTGCTGCCACAGCGCCGAGCAGGCGACCATCGGATCGTAGCCGCGCGGGTGGCTCCAGGTCATGCCCTTGAGCGTGGGCGAGCTCACAGGCCGAACTCCTCGCGGATTGCCGCACTGTGCTCACCGATGCGTGGTGCTGCCCGATCGACCTTGGCTCTGATGCCATCAACCCTGAGCGGCGAACTGGTGGTGAGGATCGACACGTCATCCTCGCGCGTCACGGTCTGCAGCATGTCAAGCGACTGGAAGCCCTCGCTTGCCAGCATTTCCGGCCAGGTCAGCACCTTTGCGCACCAGATGTCGGCGGGCTCCAGGACGGCAAGCCATTCGTCGATGGTCTTGGTGGCGATCCTTTGTGCGATGATCGCCTTGATGTCGTCGCGCGCGGTGAACCACGACGCAGGCTTGTCGCGATAGGGTGCGAGTTCGCCGAGTGACAGCAGATCGGCCAGTTTGGGGATCGGCGTCATGGCGATGGCGAGATAACCATCCTTGGCCGGGTAGACACCGTAAGGCGCCGACAGATAGGCATGCGCGCTGCGGAAGCTCGAGCGCTTGGGCAGGCGGCGGCCGTCATTGAGATGCGTGGTCAGCACCTCGAATTGGAAATCGACCAGCGCTTCCAGCAGGCTGGTTTCGATATGGCTGCCCTGACCGGTGATCCCGCGCCGCACCAGTGCGGCCAGTATGCCTTGCGCGCAGGCGGCACCCGCCAGCATGTCGCCGATGGCAAGGCCGAACGGCACCGGCCCCTGGTCCTCATCGCCGTTCAGCCACATCACGCCTGAGCGCGACTGTGCCAGCAGGTCCTGGCCCGGACGTTTGACCCACGGACCATCCTCGCCATAGCCGCTGATCGAGGCATAGACCAGCCGCGGGTTGATCTTGCGGACGGCCTTGTAGTCCAAGCCGAGCCGTTCGATGACGCCCGGCCGGAAATTCTGGATCAGCACGTCGGCCTTGGCCAGCAGGCCGCGCAGCACCTTGAGATCCGCCTCGTTCTTGAGGTCTATGGCGAGGCTTTCCTTGGCCCGGTTGATCGCATGGAAGATGGTGGAATCGCCGCCGATCTCGGTGTCGCTGAGATAGAGCCGGCGCGACAGGTCGCCGCCATCCGGACGTTCGATCTTGATGACGCGGGCGCCGAGATCGAGCAGCCTGAGCGAGCAATAGGGCCCGGACAGGAACTGGCTCATGTCGACGACGAGGAGACCGGCGAGCGGCAATTCGGCTGCTGCCGGCATGCTATTTCTCCGTCATGCCGACGAAGTCGGCCGGGTTGCGGTACTTCACCGTCTGCAGATGCTCGCAATAGAGAACGAGCTCGCCTTCGCCCTTGAACACCTCATAGCTGGCGCGGATCAGCCCCATCTCCTTGTAGCGGGGCTTCTTGTCGAGGTTGGAGCGGATCGAATAGATCGTGTCGCCAATGAAGACAGGTTTTATGAAGCGCAGTCTGTCGTAGCCGTAGGAAAAGGCGTTGACGCAATTGGTGGCGACCAGCCCCAGCCCAGCCGAGAAGACGAAGGCGCCGGCAATCAGCCGTTTGCCGAAAATGCCTTCGCTCTCGGCAAACATCTGATCCTGCACGTAAGGGTGGATGTCGAGCACCAGCGTGTTGAAAAGGTGGCTGTCGCCCTCGGCCATCGTGCGCCGCAACGAGCGGATTTTCTGGCCGATCGGCCAGTCCTCGTAGAACCAGTTCTCGGCATTCCACACTGGCAGCGCGGCGTGTTCTTCGGGCATGTTTTTTGGGTGCGTCGAGGCGACGCCGACGGTGGGCGCAAAATCGTTCATGGCTGGCTCCGCCAGCTCGGCGTTGAGCACGTCACAGCTGTCGGAAAACGCATCAAGGCGTCGAAATGCAAGACGTTTCCTCCCGTCAATCTTCTTTTGTAAATAGTATTTTCACATATGGGGTTGCGTTGCAAGCATGAACAGGCGAAATTTTGGCTGCTACCGCGCGCCGAAGCGCTGGCGGGCAGGGGAGGAAATCATGCGCAAGGATTGTCTGGTCTTTGTCGGCAGCCTGAACCGCGAGGCGCCATATTTTCAGGGCGCGCGGGGCATCGGTCTCGGCGTCTACAGCTTTGACGGGACGACGCTGGAAACACGAAAACTGGCCGAGACCAATGACGTCGACAACCCGACCTTCCTGTCGGTGACGCCGGACGGCTCGCATATCTACGCCAATTCGGAAGTGTTCACCTGGCGCGAGGGCACCGTCTCGGCCTACAGCTTCGATAGAGCTTCGGGGACGCTCATTTATCTGAACAAGCAGCCGTCGCTGGGCAGCATCACCGCCCACAACACCATCACCCGCGACGGCACGAAATTGTTGGTCGCAAACTACGGCATGGGCGAGGGTGGCCCGGATCGCGCGGTGGCTGTCTATGGCTTCGACAACAATGGCGCGCTGTCGGCGCCGCTGGCCAGCGTTTCGCATTCCGGCACCGGCCTGAATACGGCACGGCAGGAGCGCTCGCATGCCCACAGCGTCACCGAAACCATCGCCGGTGGCATGGCCATCGTCGCCGACCTCGGCATTGACCGGCTGGTGTCCTACCGTATCGGGCGCGATGGCAGTCTGAGCAAATCAGCCGAATCCGCTTTGCCGCTCGGCGCCGGTCCACGCCATCTCGCTTTGCATCCGAACGGCCGCTTTGTCTTCGTCATGAACGAACTGGATTCGACCATCGTGTCGATGGCGCTGGACGAAGCCACCGGCAAGCTCTCGTTCATCGATGCCAAGCCGGCGGTGCCAGCCGAGGCGCGCGACAGCAACCACTGCGCCGATATCCAGATCGCGCCGGATGGCCGTTTTGTCTACGGCTCCAACCGTGGCCACGACAGCGTCGTCGTCATGGCGGTCGACCAGAACACCGGCGCGCTCAGCCTCGTCGGCTATGTCCCTTGCGGGGGTGCGACGCCGCGCAACCTGGCGCTGACGCCGTCAGGCGGCCATCTGTTCTCGGCCAACCAGAATGCCGACCGCATCTCGATCTTTGCCCGCGACGCCGATAGCGGCATGCTGACCGACACCGGGCGCGCCATCGAGATCGGCACGCCGATGTGCGTCAAGATCGTGCGCTGAACGACCGCAACCACATCCGCATCGAAGCCTCGGGCAAAATCGGCCGGGCTCAAGCCTGTTGTATTGCCGACAGCTTCCAGTTCGAGCCATTCTCACGCACGAATGTCCACAACTCTGTCGTCTCTGTCGGATGATCCTCGCCGCCTGCGACGACCTTGCCGCTGGTCCGTTCGCGCGTCACGTCACGAGACTCGTAGCGCAATGCGGCCGTGGCGTAGTCGCGGTCATCTTCGCGCCAGCTTTCCGCGACGTCGGCCTGCAGCAAGGTGATGTCCGTAACCTCGTTCCTGAGGCCTTTCTGGGCATTATCGGCCAGCTCTTCGGACAGGTAGGACACCATTTCGGGCGTCGTCGCCCGGCGCAGAGCGGCATGGTCTTCGCGTCCGAATGCCTCCTGGACATCAGTCAACAGCTGCTGGAATGCGTCCAGGTCGGTCTGAGCCAGCGTGATCTCCTCAGAGGCGGCGGCCGGAGAGCCTCCGCTTGAACCGCCGCCAAAGCCGGGAATTGTGAAGGAGCCTGCAGTCTGCTGCTGTGCCGTTGAGCGGTTCTCAAATCGCGAAGCCTGGGCATTGCCGGCACCGGCGAGCGCAGGCGCAGGGCCTCGCGCAGATTGCGACCGGAAGAACCTGATAGCCAGCATGATTGCGCCACCGATGAGCAGCGCCTGAAGCACGAAGCCGAACATGCCGGCCAGACCGCCGAAGCCTTGGCCCACAAGCAGGCCGATCAGGCCGCCGAGCAGCAGGCCGCGCATCATTGTTCCACCGAAGCCGCTCATGAAGCCGGGCCTCTGCAGGCCGGCCTGCGGCTGCCGGGCCGCGTTGTTCACACCGGTGTTGGGCGTCATCGAACGCTCGACCGGAGCGGTCGGCGCTGGCGCGGTTCTGGTCGGCGGTGCCGATTGGAACGTACGCGTGCCGCGACTGCCGAAACTGCCGCCGCGACGGGCCTCGGCATGATCCATCGCGACCATCGAGAATGCCAGGAACAGTCCGGCAAAGAGGGCGGCAAATCGGCTGGTGCGAGACATCATCGGGGATGACCTTTATCGGTGTGGTTTTCGGGAATTTTCAGCAAACGCCGGCACGGGCGCCGGGCGTGCGGTCAATCGAACAACTCTTCGAAGAATGATTTCTTCCGCTTCGGATAGCGGTGGCCCTGCGAGCGGGAATAATCGTCATCGCGGCCCTGGCCATGTTGCGGCGGGGAGAATGCTGCCGGTTGTGGCTGCGGCGCGGGCAAAGCCTCTCTGCCGGAACGCTCGATGATCTTGTCGAGTTCGCCTCGATCAAGCCAGACGCCGCGGCACTGCGGACAGTAATCGATCTCAATACCCTGGCGCTCGCTCATCACGAGCGCGACGCGGCAGGAAGGGCAAACCATACCAAGGAGGGAAGATGTCATATGGGGCTCCAAACCAAAGGAATGAGCCCGCTTGACCGAAAGAATGGAAACGGGCCCGTTAAAGCGGTCCGACATCACAATCGCCAAAAGCGACAGTCAGAGGGGCCCGGCCCGCACGAGACAGTTAGGAATGCAGCGCCGCGCCTTCAAGAGCGATATTGCCCGCGAGAATGATTTGTCCGCCATCGCTGGCTTTGATCGCCAGCCCCGCTGCCGCCCTCAGTTGC